>NZ_JAGQAY010000044.1:0-12655 GCF_024345355.1 Cyanobium sp. WKJ7-Wakatipu | reverse complement strand
TGCAGCAGCTACTGCCACCCCCGTGGCACTGACCGCACCTGCAATCGGTTGATAGTCAACAGCCCAGCTACTGCTGGGTAATAACGGAATCCCAAAAGCTCCCTTGCATAAGGGGGCTTTTTTGTTGCCTGGGCCCTCGGCTGGGTGGTTGTTGTACAAGTTGTACAACAACCTGCGCAACAAGCTTGGACAGCTAAATAGAAGGGAGCACAGAGCGCGAGGGGACTACGTATGTAGCCCCTAGGCAAAAGCAAAAAATCAGGGCTTACGCCAGATCACAGCAGTACGCCGGCGGGGATAAAGCTCCCGGCAAAGCGGGCAGATGGTGCCGTCACAACCCCGGGCCGTGCAGAATTCGCGCCCATAAAAAATGATCTGCAGGTGCAAGCGATTCCAGGCTTCTTTAGGAAACAAAATCTTGAGATCATGCTCCGTTTGCACAACACTCTTGCCACTGCTGAGACCCCAACGCTGCGCCAATCGGTGGATGTGGGTGTCTACGGGGAAGGCGGGCACACCGAAGGCCTGGGCCATCACGACGCTTGCGGTTTTGTGACCAACCCCAGGCAGGGCCTCAAGCTGTTCAAAACTGCGGGGCACCATGCCGCCATGGCGCTCAAGCAAGAGCTCGGCAAGGCGTTTGACATTGCGAGCCTTGGTGCGCGCCAGGCCAAGCTGGCGGATATGGGCCAGGATCGTCTCCTCGCTCAGGGCTGCCATCGCAGCAGGGTCCTGGCCAGCTGCAAACAGGGCCGGGGTGACCTCGTTGACCTTCTTATCTGTGCATTGGGCGCTCAGCAGGACCGCCACCAGCAGCGTGAAGGAATCGCTGTGGTCGAGAGGTACAGGGGTTTCGGGGTAGTGCTGCTGCAGCCGCTCCATGATTAGGGCGGCACGCTCCTGCCTCTTCAAGATTGCGCTATGCCAAAGGTGAAGCCCAGTTTGTAGGCTCGCCCCAACGCAGGTGGGCCATGGGCAGCAGCTTCGGAGATCTCTTTCGGATCAGCACCTTCGGCGAATCCCATGGCGGCGGGGTTGGCGTAATCATCGACGGCTGTCCGCCCAGATTGGAGCTGGATCTAGAAGCGATCCAGGCCGAACTCGACCGCCGCAAGCCAGGCCAGAGCAAGATCACCACCCCCCGCAAGGAGGATGACCAGGTCGAAATTCTCAGTGGCCTGCTCGATGGCGTGACCCTCGGCACACCGATCGCGATGGTGGTGCGCAACAAGGATCAGCGACCGCAGGACTACAGGGAAATGGAAGTGGCCTTCCGTCCCTCCCACGCCGATGCCACCTACCAAGCGAAGTACGGCATACAAGCCCGCAGCGGCGGCGGCCGGGCTTCTGCCCGCGAAACCATCGGCCGAGTAGCTGCCGGGGCTATCGCCAAACAGCTCCTGGCCAAGGCCCACGGCACCGAAGTGATCGCCTGGGTGGAGCGCATCCACAACCTTGAGGCTTCGATCGACCCAGAGCAGGTGACTCTGGCGGCTGTGGAAGCAAACATCGTGCGCTGCCCCGACCAAGCCATGGCGGCCCAGATGATCGAGCGCATCGAGGCAATCGGCCGGGAGGGCGATTCCTGCGGCGGCGTGATCACCTGCCTGGTGCGCCAGGCGCCAATAGGCCTTGGCATGCCCGTATTTGACAAACTCGAAGCTGACCTGGCCAAGGCGGTGATGTCGCTGCCGGCCACCAAGGGGTTTGAAATCGGCTCGGGCTTCGCAGGCACCCTGCTCAAGGGCAGCGAGCACAACGATGCCTTCCTACCCACAAGCGATGGCTCCCTGCACACAGCCACCAACAATTCCGGTGGTATCCAGGGGGGCATCAGCAACGGCGAGCAAATCGTGATTCGGGTGGCCTTCAAGCCCACCGCCACGATCCGCAAGGCCCAGCAGACGATCAATGACCGCGGGGAAGCCACCACCCTGGAGGCCAAAGGCAGGCACGACCCTTGTGTACTGCCTCGGGCCGTGCCGATGGTGGAGGCGATGGTGGCCTTAGTGCTCGCCGATCACTTGCTACGCCAAAAGGGCCAGTGCGGCCTGTGGTAACTAGGTCCTCAGGCGCTCGACAAGCCTGGCCAACGCCTCCCAATCGGCGGGGTTAACAAGGGATCCACCCAAGGCGACCGCATCAACTCCAGCAGCCAGCCAGGGCTCCACATCAGCAGGGCCAAGTCCACCTGCCGCAATACAAAAGGGCAAGCCATCAGCGCCAGCCAGAGGAGCTGCGAGTCGTTGCCAATAGGAGCGGCCCAGCGCAGCTGCGGGGAAGAGCTTGACGATGGAGCATCCCCACAAACGCGCTAGATGCACCTCTGATGGAGACATCACACCTGGCACGAACTGCAAACGCAGAGCCATTGCAGCCTCAATCAAGTCACGATCCAGCACCGGTGAAACCGCATAGCCCAGGCCAGCAGCAGCAGCAGCTTTAAGGCCAGCTAAGTCAACTACCGAAGCCGCACCCAATCTCATATGCGCAAAGCGCTGACGAAGCTCAATCGCCTGGGCAACCCAACGGGGGTGGCTGCTCCAAGCAAGCTCTACATGCTGAACACCCAGCTCCTGCAAACGCTCTAAACAGGGCAGCAGCTCAAGCAGGTCATAAGCACGAAGCACCACCAGCAGGGGCTGGTGGTGCAAAGCGGCTAGCAGCGTTGGCGGTTCAGACGTATTCCGCCACCTTCACGTCGCTGCGGATCAGCAGCTCCTGCAGGTCATCAGCATCGACTGTTTCCTTCTCTACCAACATCTCGGCGAGCTCATCAAGCACCGAACGATTGTCGACGAGAACGCAAGTGGCGCGCTTGTAGGCCACCGCCACCAGGTCGCTGACTTCCTCATCGATTGCGGCAGCGGTGTCTTCAGAGAAATCACGCTCTGCAGCGATATCACGACCCAGGAACATGCCCCCCTGGCTGCGACCCAAGGCCACTGGCCCTAGGCGATCGCTCATGCCGAATCTGGTAACCATCTGACGGGCAACGCGGGCTACCTGCTGGAGGTCGTTTGAGGCGCCGGTGGTGACTTCGTCTTCTCCGTAGACGATCTCTTCGGCAACCCGACCACCTAGGGCAACTGCCATCTGGTTCTGCAGATAGGCGCGGGAATAGAGACCTGATTCCATCCGCTCCTCAGAAGGGGTGAAGAAGGTGAGTCCGCCTGCATTACCACGAGGAATGATCGAAATCTTCTGCACCGGGTCGTAATCGGGCATCAGAGCACCGACCAGGGCGTGGCCAGCTTCGTGATAGGCAACAAGCCGCTTGCGCTTCTCGCTCATCACCCGATCCTTCTTCTCAGGGCCAGCCATGACGCGCTCGATGGCGTCATTGACCTCGTCCATCGCCACTTCAGTGAGCTGACGGCGGGCAGCGAGAATCGCGGCCTCGTTTAGGAGGTTTGCCAGGTCAGCGCCGGTGTAGCCAGGGGTGCGGCGAGCAATCTTGTCGAGGTCGACATCCTTCGCCAAGGTTTTGCCTCGGGCGTGGACGCCGAGAATCTGCAGGCGGCCGGCATAGTCGGGACGATCTACAACCACCTGGCGGTCAAAACGACCCGGGCGCATCAAAGCGGCATCCAGCACATCTGGGCGGTTGGTTGCAGCCACAATGATGATGCCGGTATTGCCCTCAAAACCGTCCATCTCAGTAAGTAGCTGATTGAGGGTCTGCTCGCGCTCATCGTTACCTCCGCCGAGTCCGGCACCACGCTGGCGGCCTACGGCGTCGATTTCGTCGATGAAAACGATGCAAGGGGCACTCTTTTTGGCCTGCTCAAAAAGATCACGCACCCGGCTGGCGCCAACGCCAACAAACATCTCGACAAATTCCGAACCGGAAATCGAAAAGAAGGGCACACCGGCCTCACCTGCCACAGCCTTGGCAAGCAGTGTTTTTCCTGTTCCTGGAGGTCCGACCAGAAGCACCCCTTTAGGAATTTTGGCGCCAACCGCGGTGAAGCGATCTGGGTTCTTGAGAAAGTCAACGACTTCAGTGAGCTCGAGCTTTGCTCCCTCAATACCGGCCACATCGCCAAAAGTCACCTGGGTTTGGGGCTCCATTTGAAGCCGCGCCTTGCTCTTACCGAAATTCATTGCCTGATTGCCACCACCACCCTGGGCGCGACGCAACAGGAAAAACAGGCCACCAAGGAGAAGTAGCGGGAAAATCAGACTGCCAACGGCCTGCTGCCATGCAGCGGGCTCGCGGCTGGGCTGGACCGCGATATCGACGTTGTGGTCGGTGAGCAGCTTGAGCAGGTCCTTGTCAGGAGCAAGGTTGACGACCGCACGGCGTCCGTCGTTTTCGACCACCTGGGCCGTGCCCCGGTCTGGGGAAATCAGCACCCGGGAAACTTCGTTGTCCTGAACGGCCTCTACGAAGTCGCTGTAGCGGAGGGTGCGCGGCGCATTAGCCGGGTCGGGCCTGTCGAGGAAAGCCGTACCCACGGCGATCATCACGATCACCAAAAGGACATAGAGCCCCGCGTTGCGCCAGCGCTTCTTCAAGAACCTTGCCTCAGCTGAGAAGTCAGTTACGGAATGTTAACCGGCTGCGGCCCGCAGCACTTCAACCACACTACGGAAGGCGAACCACTCTGGGATTTCTTCGCCACCACGCAGCATCTGACGGAATTGGGTGCCGCTGAGCTTGCGGATATGCAGCCCCCTGGCCTCGGCATGTTCAGCGGTCACATAGCCCTCCTCCTCCGTGTAAACGAGGTTGAGCGAGGGCACGGTCTCCATCCCGAGCTCTGCAGCGTTGTCGCGGGCAAAATCTTGGGCTTGGTAGGGGCCGTAGAAGTCTTCGCCGCTGAGGGAGCTTTTACAGCCGGCCATGTCGCGGCCAATGATGAAGTGGGTGCAGCCGTAGTTCTTGCGGATGATCATGTGCTGCAGAGCCTCCCGCGGGCCGGCCATGTGCATCGAATAAGGCAAGTAGGCCCAGCGAATTCGGGCGTTATTAACCTCGACCGCCAGCCGCTCGTAGGTCTGGAAGCGCACCTCGCCGGCAATGTCGTCGTCCTGGGTGGGGCCGCAGGTGGGGTGCACCAGCACCACACCCTGCTCACTGACGTTGGCCGCGCCCAATGCCCGGGTAAACAGCTCGTAGTGGGCGCGGTGAATGGGGTTGCGGCACTGGAAAGCCACCACGCTCTGGCCAGCGGGGAGGGTGGCGCGCACTTCAGCGGGGGTTTTGCAAGGGAACACCCGGCTGGGCAGCTCCAGGCCCTGAATACTGCCGCCGAGGTAGATGCGACCCCGCTCGGTGGCGATCATCTTCACCGCCGGATGCTCAATTGAGGTGGTGCCATAGCAGCCCTGAGCCTCACGCGCCTTGTCAGGCTCCCAACGACTCTCCACCGTCATCACTGCCAGCTCCTGACCGCGATAGGTGAGCAGCAGCTGGTCGCCGATAGCAATCGAAGCGTCGTCGGTGTCGAAGACGATCGGCAGGCCAAACAACAGGCCACTGGTGGTGCGGTGGCCCGCCACCACGGCTTCATAGTCCTGCTGATGCATGAAGCCACGCAGGGGAGAGAAGCCTCCCACCACCAGCAACTCAACGTCGCAGGCATTGCGATCGCTGCACTCGATCCTGCGGCTCACCCCAGCGAGCAGCGACTCGCGCTCAGCCGCAGGCACTGCCAAATTCACCAAGGACCCACCGTGAGGAGCGATCAAGCCAGCGGATTCAGCGGCGGTCATGGAGGCCAACTCAGGAAGGGGTGGATTCTCCCAGACCGGGGGAGTCGAGGCTCAAGTGCCAATAAAAAGACCCAGGACCCAATAAAAAAGGCCCCGATGGGGCCTTAAAGAGTCAGTCAAGAACTGCGAGCTAGCGCCCAGGGGTCAAATCTGCTCTAGGCGGCCATAGAGCTGGCCGACGATCTTGACATCGACAACCGCCTTGGTGCCCATGTCGGAGTCGGAAGGCTGGATTGCAGTAAACACGCCTGCAAACTCGCCAGTACTGGGATCGACTTTGGTAATTGAGAAGTTCATAGTGCCGGAGCCATCCACATAGCGCTTCACGGTTTCGCCAGTGAACTCATCTCCAGCAGGAACCAGGCCGACAGCGCTGCTGTAGCCGGTTGTTAGACCACGACCTTTGGGGTCGAGGAAGTTGCTGGTGCGGTAGCTGGGAGCCCGGTAAGGGCCTTCAAAGTCGGTGCTGGTGGTCAGAGCTGAACCATCAGCCGTGGCCAACAACTCCTTGCTGGAGAAGGTGAAGGGCACTTCCTCACCACCGGGCAGCAGCACGGTGATCGGCTGGAAGTCGATGCCGCCGAGCTCCTTGAAGCTAAGGCCATCGGCAGTAACGGCCAGATCGCCGTAAACCTGATCAAGGCTGGAGGTGAAACGGGTAAGAATTTTGCCAGCAACAAACTGTGCCTCCTGGCGCTTGTTAGCTGGCTCACCCTTCACATACACCTCGGCGGGGTGCATGCAAATTTCTCGGAGCTGGTATTTAACGGAGGAATCGAGGGAGATCGAGCCGCGGGCCGATTCCGGCAGGGTCGGACAGTCGTTCGCCAAACCGGTGTTGTGGATGTCTTCGTAGGTGAGATTGGCGCGATCCACGGCCTTGGCACCACCGCTGCACGCGGTCACCAGGGTCAGGCACAGCGCCAGCACAAGAGCCAGCAGAGGACGAAAACTCATGGGGAAACGCCGCAGAGACGGTGGATGGGAACTGGGCTGTCGCCGATCCTACCGGTGCAAATCTGCTATTCCCCGTACGATGTCGCGGCTCTCAACAACCTGTATGCGAGAGCCAGACGCGAGCGCAAAGCAAGACCAGTCATGAGCCTCACCCCATCCCAGCAAGGCCGTCTTACCAACCAGCTGCAGCAACTAAACGAGCTGGCAACTGAACTCGAAGGCCAGCCTGAAGACCTGCTGACCCTGCTGCGCCAGCTCGAGCAGCTGCATCGCTCGGTCCAAGACGGTCCATTCCGGGGCAGCCTTCCAGCCGACCGCAGCCAGCTGTTCAGCCTGCTGCAAAGCGTCGAGCGCAGTGGGGGCTGGCCCTACATCCCGAGGTTGCAACTGCGCACCTTCATGGATCTGCTCCAGCACGAAGCTGCTGCAGACGAGACCCTGCCCGCCGAGGATACTCTGGTGGCTTAGGGCCTCAGGGCGGTAAGCAACTGCTGGGCAATCGCCAGCTTTGAGCCTGGCTCGATGCGTTGCTCACCGCCCTGCCCTCCCAGCAGCCAACCGTGGTTGCTGTTCACGCCAAAGCCCGCATCGGCTTGATCTATCGGGTTCGCGAACAGCAGGTCGCAGCCTTTACGGGCCCACTTGGCACGGGCCTGAGCCAATACATCGCCCGATTGGGCCGCGAAACCCAAAATCCGCTGACCGGGGTGCCGGCGGCTCACCAGGCCAGCCAAAAGATCGGGCACCGGCTGCCAGCCGGAGGCGAGCTCAACGGAAAGCTCCTCTTTGGTCAATTTGTGCGGGAGCGGTTGCTGGCGGCGGTGGTCGGCCACAGCCGCCGCCATGGCAATGGCATCGGCACAAGGCTGAAGACGCACCAAGGCCCGCTCCATATCGGCCGCCGTCTGGACAGGCACACAAGCCAAGCCCTCCAGCAACTGGGAATCCACGGTCAACGGACCATGCACCAAAGTCACCTCCGCCCCACGCAGCCGGGCTGCCTGGGCTAGCAGCACGCCCATCAGCCCGGAGCTGGGGTTGGTGAGAAAGCGGGCCGGATCCAGTGGTTCGCGGGTAGGGCCGGCAGTGACCAAAAGCCGCAAGCCAGCCCAGTCCCGCTGCCAACCCCACAGCTGCAGACACTGCAAGGCCAGTAGGAGCTGTTGCGGCTCAGCCATGCGGCCGTCCCCCTGCCGGTCGCAGGCCAACAAACCCGCGGTAGGTCCCAGGGGCAACACCCGCTCAAAGCCCTGTAGCAGCTCCCAGTTGCGGCGCACTCCCGGGGAGATCCACATTGAAGTGTTCATGGCCGCAGCAGCCAGCACCGGCGCCTCGGTTGCCAACAGGGTGCTGGCCAACAGGCTGTCAGCCAACCCATGCACCCAACGACCCAGGCTGGTGGCACTCAAGGGCGCCACCAAGACCAACTCAGACCACTCCGCCAGCTCCACATGCAGCGGCCTGGCAGCGCGATGACTCCACTGATCCGCATCGAGGTTGCAGGGATTGCGGCTGAGGCTGGCAAGGGCAACCGGACTTACCAGTTGGGCCGCCGACGGCGTAACCAGGCAACGCACCTCGGCGCCGCACTGGACCAGGGAGCTCACCACCAGAGGCAGCTTGACCGCAGCGATGCTGCCGCTGATACCCACCAATACGCGGCGACCCGCCAGCGGGTGCACCAAGGGGTCAGCAGCAGCAGCCGAATCAGTCCTCATCAAAGGGTTCCTGGTCCACCAGATGCACGTAGGGCCGAGCCAACTCCGGTTGGTGGATCGCCAGGGCACGCATCAGGTGCCAATCGGCTAAGCCGTCAAAGGCACTGGGGTAGTCGTCTTCCTCCAGTCGACGGGCGAGCTCCGCGATCGAAGCTTCATCGAAAGCGGCGAGCCGTTCGGGGGTGATCGACGCGTTCATGGAAGTTGCTGGGGAGGTGGGGTCGGGGATAATGGGCTTCTAGGGACAAGAGAGCCCTAAGCCGGGGATTTAGCTCAGCTGGTAGAGCGCTGCGATCGCACCGCAGAGGCCAGGGGTTCGAGTCCCCTATTCTCCATTAATACTCAAAGAAGTGCTGCTGGTCAGCCCTATGGATTGGCATCCAGACGCCGAAGCCAAACTTAAGGAAGTGCCCTTTTTTGTACGTCCAGCGGTGCGACGCCGCATCGAATCCATGGCCCAGGAGGCCGGTCTTAGCGCCATCGATGCCCCCTTCTACGAGCAGGCCAAGGCAAGGTTTGGCCAGAAGTGAACCGGCGATGCGGTAAAAGGGTGCATCAGTAGAACACCCATAGATGTCGCAGTCGAAACGCGAACAGGTGGTTAGCCACCTGCGGTACATCCGCCAGGAGCTCCGAGAAATGCACCAGGGTGTCATGGACGACGGCTTACTTCCAGAAGCCGGCGAGGTACGTGGGGTTATGGCCCAGATGGAAGCTCTACTGGAGCTCCTAGAGGGCAAATCCTCACGCAAGAAGGACAGCGACGGCTGAGACCCAGATCGGGAAGCCCCTGGAGGACGTCAAGCCCCTTGGGACGCTCTGGCAAACGTCTGCGGGCAGTTGATCATTGGCCAGCCAGGCGCTTTGGTTGCTCAGTCCCCATCACCCAGCCCGGGCCATTGGCCTCGGGCTTTTTTATTGGAATCCCCTATATGTAGCGCCAAAAGGCTGCGCACACGCCAGAGATGGTGTAGACAGGCAATGGCAGGGCTCGGGCCGGGTGATGGGGATCACCGCCTTCAGCATCCCTGCCTCCCCTTTTGGCCCTCGCTGATAACCCTTCAGCCGTGATGGCCTCACCTCCCGGAAGTCGTTATCAACAGACCGGCTTTCAGGAACGGGTTGCCCAAGCTCGGGCGGCCCTAGAGAGTTGGGCAGCCAATCCCTGGCGGCGACTAGCGCTGTTGTTGATCGTTTTGCTGATCAGCTTCAGCATTGGCGGAGCCGTCGGCTCGATCACTGGCACCCTGGCCAAGCTCGACCCGGTGGGGGCACTGATCTGCGTGGCCGCCATCGAGCTAGCCATTCGCGCCAGGGGCCCGCTGATACGTCGTGGTGGCGATGCACTCGTGCTGCAATTGCTCGATATGGCACGAATCGGCTTGCTCTACGGCTTGCTGCTTGACGGCTTCAAGTTGCTCTGATGCAACTGCTGCAAAGCTTTTCAAGCCAGCGGTTCTGCCGCGGCCAGCAGATAGAGCAGGGCCATGCGCACAGGGATGCCATTGCGCACCTGCTCCTCCACCAGTGAAACGGCGGGATCGTCGAGCACATCTCCCGCCAGCTCCACGCCCCGATTCACCGGGCCCGGATGCAGCAGTGGCACGGACGGGCCGCAGGGGGCTAGGCGCGCTCGGGTGATGCCGAATTGCCGGTGATAGGTGTCGAGGCTGGTGAGCAGGTGCTGATGCATGCGCTCCTTCTGAAGTCTCAGAGTCATCACCGCATCGGCCCCCGCCAGGGCCTGCTCCAGGCTGCGCTCAATCCGCACCGGGCCCCGCGCCGCCACCGGATCGGCCGCCTGGCCTGGCGGTGGTGCCGCCACAAAGTCGGCGAAGGCGGCGGGCAGCAAGGTGGGCGGGCCGCAGAGCACCACCTCGGCGCCGCAGGCGGTGAGGGCCCAGAGGTTGGAGCGGGCCACGCGGGAGTGGAGCACATCACCGACGATCACAATGCGCTTGCCCCTCAGGGCCGCGGGCGTGGGGGCTTCAGGGGCGAAGTGGCGCGCCAAGGTGAACAAATCCAGCAATCCCTGGCTGGGATGGCTGTGCAGGCCATCGCCGGCATTCAGCACCGCGACCCGCTCACCGGCACGGTCGAGCTCGGCCGCCAGGCTCTGGGGCACCCCGGCGCAGCGATGACGCACCACCAGCACATTGGCGCCCATGGCCACGTAGGTGCGGGCCGTATCGAGCAGGCTCTCGCCCTTGCTGAGGGAGCTGGAGGAGGGAGAAAAACTCTGCACATCGGCAGAGAGCCGCTTAGCAGCCAGCTCAAAACTGCTGCGAGTGCGGGTGCTTGGTTCAAAGAAAAGGCTGGTCATCAACCGCCCCTGCAGGGCGGGCAACTTGCGGGCTCCAGCCACCGGCAGGGCCCGGAAACGCTGGGCCAGCGTGAGCACGGTGGTGAAATCATCCAGCGAAAAGGCCGCCAGATCCAGCACGTGGCGGTGGCTCCAGCTGCTCAAGGGGTGCGGCGACTCACAGGACCACGGTAGGGCCAGCCGAGGGACAGCACAGCACCTATTCTTACCAAGTAATACCTATCCAGGCTAGGCCTCGCCATGGCTGAATCCAGCGGTTGCGCCGTGACCAGCAAAGGGCAGGTGACGATTCCCCAGATGATGCGGCAGCAGCTGGGCTTGCACAGGGGCAGCCGTGTTTGTTTTGAATTGGTGGGCGATCACCTGGAGGTGAGGCCGGCGCGACCAGCAGGCAGCCCCACAGCCAGCGGCTTTGGCCTGCTGAAAACGACCATCCCAGCCGTGCCAAGCGACTTCGATCCGGCCATGCTGTTGCAGCCGTGATCGGCCTGGATACCAATGTGCTGGCCCGCTACTTCATCGACGAAGCCGGTGCCGATGACGCCACCGTCAAGCAGAGAGAAGCCGCACGCACCTTGCTCGAATCGGGCCAGGGCCTGTTTATGCCCAAAACCGTGGCTCTTGAATTGGAGTGGGTGCTACGGGGGTATTACCGATTCAGCCGGGATCAGGTTGGGCTTGTCTTTGACGCACTGCTGAACCTGCCAACCCTCCAGCTCGAAGACCGCGCCGCAATCGAACAGGCCTTGGCAGGGCTGCGCGCCGGACTTGATTTCGCCGATGCGCTGCACCATGCCAGCTGCCGCGCCTGCACGGCCATCGCCTCTTTCGATCAGCGCAGCTTCGCCAATCCTGCACGCGCGCTGAATCTGCAACCGAGGGTGATCACACCCCGCTGATCCTTCCAGCCTCCTGCCCTGAAAGCTGCCGATCCCCCCTGACCCGCCTGCTGACGCTGCGGCTAGCCCGCCAATACCAGCGCCAGGGCAGGTCCTTGCACTGGCTGATGCCGATGCGACTGGTTTGAACCAGATCGGCGGCGCCCAAAGCAGCAAGCTCTGGCGGCCGCGGGGCGAACCATATCCCCCGATCGGGATGCACCAGCTGGGCGTCGTGGGAGCGATTGATGCCAAAGCAGCGTGCCAATAGGGCGGGACCCGCCGCCAGCCGCTCCGGCTCACCAGAAATGGCCGCGGCGCGCAGCAGCACCCCATTTGCCCACTCGGCGCGGCCTGTCACCACGTTGACGCAGTGGTGGATGCCATAGCTCACATACACATAAAACCGCCCAGGCTCACCAAACAGGGTTTCGTTGCTCGGGGTTCGGCGGCGGTAGCCGTGGCAGGCGGGCTCGCTCTGGCAATAGGCCTCCGTTTCCACAATCACGCCCCACAGCAGCTCGCCACCTGATTGCCGTTTCACCAGCAGGCAGCCGATCAGCTCAGGTGCCACCTCTTCTGCGGGGCGGCAGAAGAAGGCTCTTGGCAGCGCAGGCAGGTCTTGGATGGGCGTGGTGGCTATGGGGGTGGCTTGGGGAGTGGGTGGAGGCTAGGATTGAATGGTTAATTTATACATTGGAAGATGTCTGAATCACGGCTAACCGAATTCATTCATAAAGCAGACGAAGACGAAGCCCTTCAACAAAAGCTGCAAGCCACTACCTGCGCCGAAGAAGTAGTCGCAATAGGGAAAGAAGCAGGCTACGAATTTAGCGCAAGCACCGTAATGGAGTATGGCTGGGTCGCCTGGTGGGAATCATGGTGGAAATGGTAAAAGCTTGAAATCAATATTAGGCCGACGAAACTGACATAAGGGTACCTCGAAATTTACGAGATTTGCCAGCCTCTGATCACCATAAAAAAATGCCTTTCGGCATCGTCGCAGCAGATCATAAGTGCTCAAGCAATGCAATATTGTCGGCAAATTGATTCGTACT
>NZ_JAGQAY010000043.1:0-13373 GCF_024345355.1 Cyanobium sp. WKJ7-Wakatipu | reverse complement strand
TTCAGTAAGACGCGTCAGAACAGGCTTCTTCTCTTGGAGCTTTGCAACTCTTTGTTGTTCGTCCCAGAAACCTCGCTGGCCCATGGAAAGCATGTAATCTTGAAGCCTTAGTATAATTCAAATTCGGCCGCTATCAAGCGGTCTTGCGATTTTTCGAGGTGCCCATATCAGGCTTCCGGATGGTGGACATCCAGCTTGCAACCTTCTAGTCATTTATTGGAATAAGTACTTCATAGATCGTTTCCCCTGCCCTGAATGGGTAATTCGAATATCGAGGTAGTCCTTCTTATCGCCTCATCTACGTGGAGTGATCACGCGACCGAATTCGCTGGCAGTGATAAATGCCGGTGCGGTGCTCGTGTCGACGCTGAAGGAGCGCGTTTCGGATTGCAATGAGCCATCGGGCCAGACGAAGGTGACTACCCCTTCTAGATTCAAAGTGGAGCCCGTCTGGCTCGTAATCCGCAGATCCTGGGTAGTCACCCTCTCGAACTGATTGAAGAAGACTGGTGTGAACTGGTCGGCAGCTCCACTGCCATAGAGAAGCCTTGACTTCTCGAAGTCCTTCGCTGACAGGGAGTTGTAAAGATCCTGAATGCTGCGTAAAGCACGGTCAGCAACCGACACCGTAATAGGTTGGTCAGATGACGCAGAACGCGGCTCCGGTTGCAATGGAAGTGCCCTGGAGTTGACCGGATCAGAACTGATCTCTGGTGCTCCCGCTGGAGCAGAGGTACTGGTGTCTGGAGCTGCTGGCGCCAAGGTGCTTTGCCGCTGCCAGACCAGAAGCACAACTCCTGCAAGTGTCATAACCAGCACCCCGCTTAGGAACGCCAGCACCGCATTTGTGCTCGTTTTTCCACCGCCCCCGACTAATGGGCTTGCCACCGCCCCAGTGGCAAGCTCGCTTGTCGTCGATGCTGAAAAAGCGCTTGGCGGTGCGGCACTCCTCGTCGAAATGGGATGGGTCTCCGCCACTCCCATCAATCCTTGCAGTACTGGCTGGAGGCGGTCATAAAGCAAGGGAGAGAAGACCTGTGCCAGTTCATGGCTGAGAATCTGCAGGTTCTGCTGATCTCCTAGTGGAGGATCCGTACCGGCTGCGATGGCGAAGGTACTCGAGCTCACCAGATGACGAAGGGGAGCTATCAGTTCGTGCTGCTCACCTCCACAGAAATCAGCCACTAGAGCTTGCAAGCGCTTTGCATCCACGGGGCCTTGCCGCTGATGGCGCAGGATATGAGCCCGAAGCTCAGCGCCAATCTGATAAGCGTTCATACCGTTCATACCTGCTGCTTACCTGAATAATTCTGGCTTATTGCACCATTCTGACACTGCTCATTCTTTTGACACTCTCCGATCCGCTGAGAAGTATCCCATCACGCCTTTAGGCACGAGATTATTCCCATAAGGACTCTTGTTGAAAGAGAGCTCAGGGCATAAGAGGAGACCATGAATATTGCAAAATCTGGCGGCGCCTTAGATTCATAAACGATCGCCATTATCAAGGTATAATATGCAAGCAGAGGTACTTCCACTCTGTATGCCTCCTTTTCTGTTCGTCCTGATTGGAATGCTGCCGCGCACAAGGTGATTGAGGCAAAAGACATTAGTGCCCAGGGCCATTTATAAACATATTCAAGAGCCAGGCTTGATGGATTGAGAGTCCCTGTTGGATTGTCGAGATTAGCTTGTGCTCCTGAGATAAGCTTGATCATAAGAAACAGGGAAAACGGCGGAATCTGATATATCAGGGTGCGACCTATCTGGCCTATTGAAGACAGCTTGCTGGACTTTGAACTCTCTTCTCGTTCTGGATAACTCTGCAGAATCTCATTTTCCACAAGGCTCGGGCGCCGGCGGAGCAACCTCCTAGTCGACTCTAGCTGTAAGTTGTAATCGTCTATCTCTTCAGAGCGAGGTTCATACGAGATCATTTCCTCATCGGCAGTGTTTGTGATCTCTTCTTGATCGAACTCTTCAGTCTCACCTTCTGCGTTGAACTGATCAGAGGGAAGGTCAACAAATCCAAGTGCTCCCTCAATGAGATCTATCAGATCTATGACAATCTCGGGGAGATAAAGTGCTGCTAGCTCACTGGCTAGGTTGTCTCGAGCAAGAATCATCTGGGCTGGAGTTCCACTAAGTGGCAACTCCCTAAAGGACTTCCTTTTGCCGAGATCGAGAAGAGCAGGCTTGAGATCCTCGTAGTCACTACATAGATCAAGCAGGATCGCCCCATATTGATCGGCCAACAGATTGCCAGCTTGTACGGAATATTTAAATTGGAGGCCGATCTGATAAAGAGTTAATTCAGTCATCCGTTAGACTTCGTAACTGAGTCATAGATTGAGGGTGCATACTTCACCTGATCAAAAGACTCATCTACTTGGTGTGGTGTCTTGAGCAACAACCCCTTTGCCCGCAGAGGGTCGAGCTGATTCTTTCCTGAGGTTTTCGCCATTAGGAGCTGCTGGCAAATCAATACGCGCGCGCTGCCACTCACGACTCAAGGCTTCTCGGAGTTCAGGGCAGAACTCTACGAGTTGGGGCTGCTTTAGTTCAGGGTTGCTCGAAGCGATCAATGCGCCAAGAGGATCCTTGGACGGCATGGCCAGGTATTTGTTGCGGCTTCTTGTATCTCTAAGTGTATCTCTAAAAATACGTTTGTACGGACTTAGTTGTCCAGCGATGGAATTAGTTAGTTCATCGTTTATTCGGGGGCTCGGCGGAGATGCGGGAGAACCGGCATTTTTCATACTGTTGCACAGCTTGCTCGACTGGTTCTGCAGCGCTGCAACCAGTTGAGAATTCTTTTGCGCTAAGTTGCTTTTATTTGTGCGGGTGAATGGCCCAAGCCCTTTCCAGGCTATGCCAGCTGTTGCCACTATCGCTGCCACGACAATCACAAGAAGTGCCACGAGGGGCCAGGGACTAGGTCTTTGCCACCAGCTTTCTGAAATCTTATTGTTCTTAGAGTCTCCTCCCTGAATCAGAGTAGGGCTGAGATCAGTGTTAATGATCGCCTCTGATTTGGCAGCGCTGGTGCTATCTAAAGGTTTCTCTTGGCAGGGCTGCACTATCACCAACTGACCTGGCTGCTGTCCTTGCTTGGGACGACGAGCTCCTCTTGACAAGTGCGGCTTCTCGCTGACCACTCTCCAGCGGCCAATCGCCACGCTCACATCATCACCGCTGCCCTGGCTGCTAATCCGATCCAGATCTGCACTCAGCTGGACCGCCGCGTCACCCTGTCGGGGCTGCTCTGCCTCACAGAGATAACGAACAATCGCGAAGAAGTCGGCATCTGTACTGCAGGACTTGCGCACTCCATCGGTGCTGAGCAGAAGGGAGAAGGGAGTCTCGTGCTCAGTGATCGGGTGAACGGCTGTGCGAGCAGCGAAATGGCGTGGAGCGTTGCTTAGGCAGAGGCTGTAGGTGGTCTCTCCCCCCGTCTGATCTTCCTCCTGTTCCTCACTCGCCAGCTCAACTTCACCATCCGACCCGATCCGAATCAGATCCCAGTCGCCCAACCCGGTGTGAGCCCACCAAGCTGGGGTCATTATCACTAGAGCGATGGTGGTGCCGTAGGAGAGCGGCGAGTAGGGGACTTCACTGGCTTCGGTCTTGATTCGCTCTTGGTTCCAATGTGATTCGACAGACGCCAGCCAGCGCCGATGAAGGGTCTGGGCGAATGACCCCTCAAGCCATTCCTGCCATCTCTGGACAGCATCACGCCCCACGCTGCTCATCTGGCCCAGTTGTTCTGCAACCAGGTTCAGGGAAAGTTTGCAGGCAAGCCGGCTGCCCACATCACTGTGGATGTAACGCTTCCCTCCGTGTCCGTCAGCCACGACCATTAGTTGGACGGGGTGCCCGCTCCTGTCCTTAAGGCTGCACCAGCCACTGGCGTCTTGGCACACCACACCTCGCCGTGCATGGGATGCACCTGTGCGGGTATCTACTTCGGGAACAAACCAGCTGCTCACCACTTGATCACCAAACCGTTTGGCTCATATCGGTCGGATCCATCAGCGTGGGAGGTAGATCGGGCATAGGGACGTTGGTGGCGCTTGAGGGTGCTCGATCGCCCCCAATCTCTGACACCGGCCGCGAGGCCGCACTTACAACAGCGGTCGAGGCCCACTTGATGTAGCGAGCCAGGGTTCGGGCATCATTTGCTTGGAGGGGCCTCATCGCAGAGCGCTCTCCAGCATTGCCAGTGCTGGGTTCCGGCCCGATGAACTTTTGGAGATGTTCCAGGTCGGCGTCATGACCGATCGCGATCGACAGCCGCACTGCCTTACGGGCCCAGGGTTCGTGCAGAAGCGTCTGCAATCCACCGTAGTAGTCGTCAGTTGGAGCACCGTCGGAGATAAGCACCAAGATTGGTGGGAGCGCTCGCTGTTCCATCGGAGGAGTGCGCAGAGCCTGGGCTACCAATTTCATCGCTTCTCCCATAGCAGTTAATCCAAGAGCCTGAGACTCCAGATCTCGCCAGCTGTGCTCGATCGCTTCCACTGGTGTGGGCTCCGCGATGTGCCATTTAGCTTGGGTAGAAAAGCTGACAGCACGCACGAGCATTTGAGCTTCTGGATTGTCGCGAGCCACGTTTGCCATCGCTGGCAGCGACTGACGGATTGCCTGATTGAGAGATTGCATCTTGCTGCCACCCATCGAACCTGAGCAATCGCAGAGGTAAATGAAGTGCAACGGGCGACGAGCCAGTTTGACGTCAGGAAATGCCATGTCTTAGGGGAGGTTGTGCAAGTTGAGTATTTAAGAAGTTGTCTTCATCGCTCAAGAGCGACGTTACCAAGATGAGTCTTGATCTCGCTCACTTGAGCCAGATTGCAGCGCTGGCCAGTGGAGATCTCCGCCGACTGGCCGTTGGTGAACTGCGCTGTCCAAGTATGGGGAGATAGGTTTTGAAGTCCAAGGAGATTTGGATTGCTTGGGTGGGATTCAATCCTCCCTATAGGTGCATCGATGCGCTCTGTTACTAGTGGATTGAGATGATGAGCATGGAGTTCGTTCTCAGGCTGGGCCAGTACGGCAATCCTTCCGGCCATAAGCCGGGCTGGTTGCTCAATCGAGCTTCCGCATGCCCAGCATTGGCTCACCTGACCAGCGTCAGCGAAAACCTCCTGCCCGCAATCTGGACAGATGAGCCGACTGTCAAGGCATGCTGCTAGGGCCTCGCACCACTGACCAGTGCGAACCCGCGCGGACGGGTTGAGCATGCCTGGGCCAAATGTCCTCTGAAACAGTCGCTGCAAACGCTCTGGGTAGATGGGCCATGTGAGCACAGCGGCTCTGTGCTCATCTGGATCGGGGCGGTTGCGCTGATCGTCTGGATCAAAGATGAATACGGGATCCTCGCAATAAAGCCTTTGCCTGGCAGGCTCATCAAGGCAGCGAATAGCCATCTCCATCTGTCCTTTGAACGGATCACTGCGTGCCAGCAGATGAAACATCAGCACGGCCATGGAGAACAGATCGCTGTCAGCTGAGGGCTTGACCTTGCCTAGCATTACCTCTGGTGCCATGAAACCACGAGTCCCCACTGCCAAGCCCCTGTTCTTGCCATTCTCTTCAACATTATCGTTGTCACAAATCAGGATGTTGCCGTTTTCTGGATTCAGAAAAACGTTGCCCAGTGAGATATCTTTGTAGCAGAGCCCTTTGCTATGCAGTGCATCGAATGCTTCTGCAAGATAAAAGCAAGATTTTACTATACTTTGGAGAGTGATTGAAATGCGCGCGGCGGAGTGGTCAATTGCGCCTACATAGCCTGTAGGCCGAATCGCCATGAGGTAGCCAAAGCTGCCGGATGGAATGTTGAGTCTTGAGCAGCTCTGCTCTGAAGGCTCAAGAAGGCTGATCGGCCATAGGAAGGCCGGGCTTGGACTAGAGATGCGAATACTGTCGCGAAGCCGATCGGCTAGCCCGGTGTCGCGATTGGCGATCTTTGGGAAATACCACTTGGCAGCCAATGCCTCCCCTGCGAAGGTCACCTCATAGACCTCTCCCTGCCCCCCGGCTCCCAGTAGCCGCTGGACTTCAATCGGTGAGGAGAGGTTGGAGCACTCAATGGTCGCCCCGTTGGGTAGCATGGATTCCATCGTGGGCAAACTCAGGCTGAGGAGGGCTGGCCAATCGCCTTACGGATACCGTTGCGATGACCGAGTGCGGTGACTTTGTTAGCGAAGCTATGACGGTAGGCCATGCCATCGAGCAGGGTCACCAACAGCACATGCTCTTTCCGTGAGCCGAGCACAATCCAGCCGGCCAGGACCACCAGCTCCAACGTCCAGAAGGCGGGGGGCCATGGCAGAACCACGAGGGCTCCCAGGGACAGCAGAGCCCACCAGCTGAAACTGGCTGGATAGCGAGGCCTGCTAAGTAGCTGAACGAACTTGATTTGGTTCATTGGAATCAGCTGACCGGCAAACTCCAGATTCCCGCCTGCTGAGCTTTTGACAGCAGGTTCTGGGGTGGGCTGTGAGCTGGCAGGGGCAAGGCGGAACACCAGCACCGGCCCGACCTTACCCAACTGGATCTCGTCGCCATCGCTGATAGGGCGGCAGTTCCGGATGCGCTGGCCTTCGAGGAAGGTGCCTTCCTGGCTCCCCCAATCGCAAATCAGCCAGCCATGGCCGACCGACCAGCGCACGACAGCATGGTGATCTGCCACGCCATCTGTTTGGGGCATGCATAGCAGGTTGGTGGAAGCCTTGCCAATGGTGAGCGGTTTTTTGGTGCTCAGAGGCGCCGTTTTTGCCGGATCATTTCGTAGAAACAGCTGGGCTCCATTGCTGTGTTTCATTGCCGGCTCCTGCGCTGCCACCACTGCCGCCAGTCCTCAGTGAGCTCTGCCCAGAAGCCTGGCTCACCGTTACGCCATGCAACTACGCGCCCAGGGAAGAGCAGGGCTTTGGCGGCCAGAGCAAGGGCGACCAGAACCATAGAGAGAAGGATCCAGCCCGGTATGGCGCCAGGCCATAGGAATGCTGTTGACAGCGAGAGTGACCTCGCAGCAAAGAGCCCGATCGTGAGGGCTACCCACAGACGGAACGGAGTCCAGGGATCACGCCGAGAGGTCAACGCCGGAACAACATCCTTGCAGGGGTTACTCTATGACAAGCCTGGCTATGCCCCAATTTCTGAGACTGGTGCCAACGCCGATTCAACGAGCGCTGAACACAGCGTGGGCAGGGATCAGCCTGTCAATGGTGTATCCGAGACAACCACTGAGCGTCCAACCCAGCCGTCTGTCGCCCAGTTGGGGCGCAAGCTAGTTGATGATTTGCAGAGCCTGAGAACCGCTAGCTGGCTTGAGCGTCGCAGCTGGTTCAAAAGTATCTGGCTAAAAGCTAGAGAGCGCCACGCCTGGCTGGAGATCTGGCATGGAGAGCAGCTCTCCTCTCGGATTGAACTGGGCGAATGCAGGTTGCGCATCGGCCGTGATCCCTGCTGTGAGCTCAGGACAGATGTCCAAGGCGTGAGCAGGGTTCATGCCTTCGTGGAGAAGGACCGCCCACAGGACCGCGACTGGGTGCTGGAGGACTTTGAATCCGCCAATGGCGTTTTCTGGCGCGATCGACGGATCCGGCGTATTGCTCTTCGTGATGGCGATGTGGTGCAGCTGGGCTCACCACTGCGCGGTTCACCAAGACTGAAATATCACCAGCCCCGCAGCCCCTGGGAGCAGGTGGTTCACGGCTTTGGCCTGTCCTCCTTGGTGGGCTCAGCGGTGGTTGTCAGCGGCCTGATGCTCTTTAGCACCGTTGGTGGAGGGTCAAGGGTGAACTTCATTGGTGGGCCGGTGAAGATCGCAACCCAGCAGGGGCAGCGCGTTGACGAGAATGAAGGTGCAGCAACTGCACTTCTTCATCTAGAGGATTACCCGCTGCACCTACGTCAAGCGCTGCTTGCTTCTGAAGATGCGCGCTTCGGCTGGAACAGTGGCCTGGATATTGGCGGCACGCTGCGCTCTCTAGTGAAAAGCAGCGGCGGCGGAAGCGGTATTACCCAGCAAGTTGCGCGAATTTATTACCCATGGGTTAAGAAAGGGAACCCCGATTCGCCCTGGCCATGGGTACGGACCCCTGAAATAGATGCAAACGATCAGCCAGTCAAGCGAGGACTTCTTTATCGCAAGATTCGGGAGTTGCCAGTTGCCTGGCAACTAGAAACGCACTTCAACAAGAATGAGATCTTAAAAATGTATCTAGATCGCGCCTTCCTTGGCATGGGCGCAGAGGGATTTGAGCAAGGAGCGAGGCTATACTTTCGCAAGTCTGCCCGGCAACTGAATCTGCCCGAATCTGCTTACCTAGTCGGACTACTACCAAGCCCCAATGGATATAATATTTGTTTCGCACCAAGACCGGATGAAGTAAGGGTTGAGAGGGAGGAGAGGCAGCAAAAAAGGGGTAAAAGTATTGCACCATACCCAGATGAAACAACATGGACCCCAGTGCTTCGCCGCAACCTTGTACTCGGTCGCATGCTCGCCGAAAATTTTATCAGCGGAGAGCAATATCGTGACGCAGTTAGACACCCCTTGAAGGTTGACCTATCAATCTGCCAGCAATCAAGCTATAAGAGCTATCCATTCTTTAGTAATTATGCACTAGAGGAGCTTTCGGGACCTCGCTACTCTCTGAATCTGTCGCAGCAGCGTGATGGTGGAAACTACTATGCCGTTGCAACTGTCAAACCTGAGCACCAAGCGGTTGCAGAAGCTTCTGTAAAGCGGTTTCTCGAATCTGATGCTGAACCAATCGGTGTGAATCAAGCGGCTTTGATCTCGCTAGATTTTCGTACAGGAGAAATTATCTCTTACGTTGGTGGCAAAAAATATGGTTATAACTCGGATCGGGGCGAAACCAGTTATGACCGTGTCAGAGCCCCGAGACAGCCTGGTTCAACATTCAAGCTGTTTACATACTTGGCTGCACTTGAGGATGGCATGAGTCCTGAAGATCAGATCTCCTGCGCGCGAATTTATCAGCTGGAGGCTGGCTGCCGTCAGGGTAGTGCAAGTCTTTCGATGAGCCAGGGCCTTGCGCTCTCCGAAAATCCGATCGCGCTACATCTCGCCGATAAGACGGGTTTTGATCTTGTGATTCGCATGGCCCGCAAGCTGGGTATTACTACGCGTCTTGAAGCTAACCCAAGCATGGTACTGGGTGGCAACGAGGCCTTGCTCTATGAGATGGCTCAGGCTTATGCCATTGTGGCAAATGGTGGCCGTGCAGTGTCTTTACATGGCGTAAATCGTATATACGACATCACTATATGCGGATCTGAACAGGCGCTGAATCAATGCCCTCCTCACGGCATATTTACGCCCATTCCGCAGAAAAAACAGCAACTACTCTCGGCAAATGTCGCTAAGGCTATGGACGCCATGCTGCTGCGCGCCGTACAAGAAGGAACAGGCCGCAACGCCAATACTGTGGTCGATGCTCGCGGCAAGACAGGAACAACCAATAACGGCCGGGATGCCTGGTTCATCGGCTATTCCCCCAGCAAGGGTGTGCTCACCGGTATCTGGATGGGCAATGACAACAACCAACCCGCCGAAGCATCCGCAGGTGCCCTGGCTGCCCGGCTCTGGGGGCAGTACATGAGTGCGATCTGATGGTGCGACCCGGTGCCGATTACTCCCTGGGTCTGGCTTTTGGTCGGGTAGTTAAGGCACAACCCCTGCGCCATCCATCACGGCTGAATGCGGTGCTGGCTGATCTGCTTGCGGGCGATCTGCCTCTTCGGGCTCCCCTACGGGAGCTGGTGGAGTTGCCCGCTTTTCTGGAAGCCGAACCACTGGTCGCCTCGGCGACGGCGGTTGCTCTCGTCAGTTTTCTGCTTGATGAGCTTGGTTGTGTTTATCGTGATGAAACGTTGGCGCGCCTCCGCACGGTGTTGTGCGGCTACTTTGCTCTGCCAGAGGCTGCGCCGGCTGATGCTCCTTACGTGGAAGAGAAAAGAGAACAAGAAGAACAGCCAAATAACTACAAGCCGGTAGATGGTCGCCTCGATGATGTGGAGCGACATAAGGAGAATCTCAAGAGACTTTTAAATCGCCAGCTGTGGAATGAGGCTGATCGGAAAACCTGGCAGCTTCTGGTCGCATCCTGTGGTGGTGGTGGCCAGGAGTCGTTTGAGTCGATCTGGAGGGCGGCTCCGTGTGCGTTGCTCTACGACATCAATCGGCTCTGGTGTGAAGCCAGCCATTTCCGTTTCGGCTTCTCCGTGCAGCGTGCACTCTGGGAAGAGCTGGTCTCGCTATCAAGTTCTGCCAATGCAACTTCACCTGCGGGGAGCCCAAGGGAGCCTGCTCGGATTTTTGCTGAGTTTCTACAATCGCGTACCACCCAGTCTCTAGGAAGTGTGCATTCCGGGGCAATCGATTCTGCTGCTCTGCCTCCCGGTTTCTACCCTCGGGGTGGCATGCATCGGGTATGGGGTGGGCACCGTGGCTGGCAGATTGCGTGGGACAGCGCCTGCCTCATTAGCCACTTTACTGAAGTCCATGGCCGCCTGGTTGATTGCGGCCTTGTGGGCGTCAAACTCGACGCCGGTACCAGGCAGCAATTGCAGGCTCTGCATCAAGCTGCTTCGCCCCCATCAGCTGCGCCAACTGAGCCTAAGGCTGCTGCGGCGCGGGAGCCGTCCCAGACGAAGGAGCCTTCGGCCCAATCCCCTAAGGCGCCAGCGTCACGGCCAGCGACGAATTCTGCAAGCTTAAAATCTAATGATTTTTTAGGCTGGGTCTTTCCCGGCTTGCTTCTATCCTGGTTTCTTCTTGGCATGATTTTAGGATCGTTTGCTGGCCCCGCAGTGACTAGAGAGTGCTCATCCGGTGGGTTCTATTCAAGAACCTATTGTTATTTATGGCATGTGCCTTCCGGACTGTCGCGCTAGAGGAAACCGCTGGGGTTCCACGATGAAGTCCTGTATCCATATTTGAATAGGCAGCTGGTCGATGGTCTATTCCCTTTGACATCAATAATTTCGAGCAAATTGACTATGGAGCCCATTGTCCCATGATGGCTAGAAACTGTGCTGTAAAAGGCTGGAATGAGCACATCACATCGAGAGCTCCCGACAATGGTCATCATTCCTTCACTTGAATGATGCGCTGCTAATGGCTTGCCGGTTATGGGTGCAAGAACTTCAGCTCCATGCAAGATGCAATTAACTCTCGCAAGCATATCCCGGGGTGGCTACACTATTACGCTGTTCCACAAACGAAAGCTTCTGACATCCTAAATAATGCTCTAAGCAGAGCGTCATTGCTTTAGATAGGGAGTACTCTTCATGAGCCCACGGATTTAGGACTATTCTCTTAAGGGCACCTCGAAATTTACTAGATTTGCCAGCCTCTGATCTCCATAAAAAAATGCCTTTCGGCATCGTCGCAGCAGATCACAAGTGCTCAAGCAATACAATATTGTCGGCAAATCGATTCGCATTGGATACTGCTTAGGCAATAGTCAGGGCGTTAGTTGATCGTTGGAGATAGCGCAGAAAATTGAATGTTAGATTTTTTAGGGCCCACCAGGCTTGATTCCTTTCAAGCCCAATCTTTCGTGTCAACTTGCCGCCCATTGAGGTTGTCATGGCGCCAAAAACGTGTTCTACACAAGCACGAATTGACGACCTAACGGAATTGCGCTCTTTGGCTGCTTCGCTAAGAGGGTGATTGCGCGAGCCCTTTTCATGGATGCGACTTTCAAACCCACCTAGGCTCAGCAGATCTTGAAAGCACTGTCCTGAGTAGGCAGAGTCAGCCCAGACATAGTCATCTTGATTTTCTGGATCCAAGAGCATTGGAAGCATCTGACTGTCATGAATATTGGCTGGTGTCACAACAAAGCGTCTGATAAAACCATGCTCGGCATCAATGCAGATGCTGTTCTTATAGCCGTAGTGATTGATCCCATTCTTTTTCACCCAGCGGGCATCTAAATCCCTCTGCTGCAACCGATTTGGGTTATCTTCCCATCCATCTGGTAGGCGATCAGCCTTGATTTCCTTGTTCTCTTCACGGGTATTTCGTTGTTTTGGGACAGGAACAAGAGTGGCATCAATGATTTGACCGCCACGAGCTTCGAGGCCCTGATCTCTCAGGTATTCCTCAAACATCTCAAAGAGCTCTTCGATTACACCGGCCTTGCGTAGGCGCTCTCTGAAGAAAGCCACTGTAGTTGCATCTGGTATGTCATTCATCACTCCAAGGCCAACAAACTTCTCGAAGGAACGACGGTCATTTACTTGGAATTCGACCTCTTCATCGCTTAAATTGAATAGCTGTTGGAGCACCAGCATCTTGAAAAGAATCAGTGGATCTATCCGTTTGCGGCCAGCATTGCTTTTGCGCTCCTGGCTGTAGCCCTTATCAAGCAAAGGGCGGAATGATTCCCAAGGAATCGATTCAGTAAGACGCGTCAGAACAGGCTTCTTCTCTTGGAGCTTTGCAACTCTTTGTTGTTCGTCCCAGAAACCTCGCTGGCCCATGGAAAGCATGTAATCTTGAAGCCTTAGTATAATTCAGTTCGGTCGCTATCAAGCGGTCTTGCGATTTTTCGAGGTGCCCTTAAACCATGGAGAGGTAGACACCTTCAATAGCCATGCTGCGCAACGGAGAAGTATACGGCTTCCGCCATCGAAATAGATTGCTTTGCTCAGCTGTGACTTAGGTTATATTAGGGAATATTGACTGGCTTGTCTTGTGGCGACAGCTGACAGTGACCAGCTCAGGAGCCTGGGCAGACAGCTTGGCGAATACGTCGCGCGACAGGGAGGAATACTTCCAGCACCGGCGGCGCTTCAAGGGGTGGTAGCCGATTTGACCGCCGGGCAGTCTGATTTGCAGGCACCATTGCGTGACCTGGTAAGCAGGCAGAGCTTTGCAGCACTCCTTCCTCATGCAGGGTCAAATGGCGGACTGATTCAACGCGATGCGTTGATCCAGGAGATCAGCCGCGTCTACCACCCTGATGTACTCATATTTATTGAAGAAGTCTTGAATGGGTTTCTGGATTCAAAAGGGGGCATTGCTGTTTCACTGTCACAGAGTATTTCAATTCAAGGGTCTTCGCCTAACTATCAAAGCAGCCAGCAAGATGGGCCGGACCCTAAGCTAAATGCTAAGGCCATTAATGTTTCGAAGGATAAGCTTTTATCTATGGGGAGCCCTGCCTTAAGATCTGCCAGATCAGTCAACCCACTCAAGGGTACCTCGAAATTTACGAGATTTGCCAGCTCTGATCACCATAAAAAAATGCCTTTCGGCATCGTCGCAGCAGATCATAAGTGCTCAAGCAATGCAATATTGTCGGCAAATTGATTCGTACTGG
>NZ_JAGQAY010000042.1:0-13696 GCF_024345355.1 Cyanobium sp. WKJ7-Wakatipu | reverse complement strand
GTTGGAACTCAGGCAGCGAGAGGCCTTTCTGAAACTGGACGGCACTGCGCGACATGGGCTAACTGGTATATGCGTACCAGTCTATGCGACCAGTTCGCCCTGTGCGGAGTGAGCTGGGTAATCACGAGACAGGAAGTCCTAGACTGGTGTGAAGAGAAACTGGCAACAGCGAAATAAACTACTCAGCGATCTAAGGGTTCTTCCTAACTCATCAAGGAATGATGAGTCCTTGATCGATGCACCAGTTACTCCAATCACGCATGAAGTCACGCCTTTCATCAAGGCGTTCAGAATTGTCATAGTGCCCACGGACACCTTTTTTGTGAGGGAGGTGTCCAAGTTGACGGTCAGGCACTTCCCATGGATACTTCAGGACATCTTGTGCCACAGTTTGAACTACATCTCGCCATCCTTGAGCAGTCAGTACTCCCTTGAGAGCAAGTTGCTCCTTCAGGAAATTATTCAAAGCGGAGGGATTGAGATGCGAGAATTCTTTACCTCTTTGACTATGAAAGACATGCTTCCTTTTCCCATTTATTTTTTTGAGTAAGTCAAGAATTTCAAGGGTTGGATCCGACAGAGGAATCAAATGGTCAATATTATTTTGGTCAGCAGGGCGCTTCAGACCTGGCGTATTGCCTGGAATTGTGATCAGGGAATCTTGTTCATCAATCCAAGACCACTCAATGGCAACAAGCGCACCAGGTCTTGTACAGAGCAAAAGGTGCATCTTAAGAGCAATTGCAACCAAATCAAACTGACCTTTGGAGTAATCGCTTAAGTCCTTGAAGAATTGGGGCACCTGCTGCTCAGAGAGCGTTGGATTGCCCTTCGGTTGGTGCAGTGCCCGATCATCAGGCGAAATCGTACAAGGGTTTTGTCCCCGAGTCATCCAACCTTTTTCGATGGCATAGTCACAAACCTGTCCGAGTGTTCGGATCACCCTGTTCGCCATGTCATGCGAGTTCCTTGCATCGATGACTTCTCGCACTTGCCGAACCAGTTGCCGACCTCCGCTTGCATCGCCAGAGTCCCATTCCAGATCCTTGATCGGCAGATCGGCAGAAATCACCTTGAGAACATGATTTTCAAGATGGCGCTGGCACTCTTTCTGAGTGCTCGGCGCTTTTTTTTGTCGTGATGGTGACGTCAACCAGGCATCGCAAACTTGCTTGAGAGTCGGAGCAGAAAGCGTGTCTTTTGGGCGGTTCAGCGCCAACCACTGATCGTGGTGGGCATCCAGTCCAATTCCTTTGCGCCATTCCTTGAACGCCAGCACCTTCTGACGCGCTTGTAACAGCGTCAGACGCCCTCCTCCTTTGCCGTAGGTGCCGAGGGGCAGTTCCTGTTGCTTGCGGACGCCATTCGGTAGTTTTTGGGAGTATGGGTGGATGAATCGCCTGCAAGGGACGTTGCCGACCACTGGTTCGTTGACGATACGCAAACCGTTTCCGCAGGGATCCGAGGTTTTTTTACCTCCCTTGGGAATGGCAGGCAAAGCGCGGATTTGAGCGTCAGTCAGCGGTTTGGACATCTCCAAGACCCATCTCACATAACGATTCTATCTCACATAAAACCGCTTTTCATCTCACATAATCTCCCACATAAAAGATCCGGATCCGATGGCATCGGTGGCGTCCTCTTGAGACAGCAACCAACCCAAAAACCCAGTCACAGAGACAATCCTGGATGATCTGAACCGTCTCAGGATTGACCTAGAACGGAGAGGGTGTCCGTGTTTAGCGGACCGGATCGACTGCTATGGGACGGCTTGGTACGATGGATGCCCCCGTCTGTACCGTCTTTTATACCGTCATTCACGGTCTGTGATGGATGGACGGATTTCGAGGCTCCAGATTGCCGTGGGACCTGCTTGAGACCCGGAACGGAGGGTTCAGGGGAGACGGCTGAGCCTGTGCTGGTTGGGGCTGAGAGCTGATCCGCAGCCAGACTGATGAGCACCATCGCTGGATTGACCCATGCGGCGTGATCACGCGACAGGAAGGGGCTGAGGAGAACCCTTTCATGGGCGACCGATTGATCATCTCTGACAACCGTGAGGACCCGGGCAACCCGCTGGTGCTTGACGGTGAGTCCATCGACGCCGCGGCGAAGGATCCGCTGGCGATCGGAAAGATCATGGTGGATCAGGTCTGGGCGGAGGGGACCGACCCCACCGGTGGGGGCCTGTACTACGAGCGCAACAGCAACCAGCACCGCCGGCTGCAGGTCTTTGAAACAGGCAGCGAGGACTTCATGACCGGCGGCTGGGTGCGGGTGCTGGCTACCGCCGAACAGGTCCGCAAGGAGCGTCCTGGCATGGAGCGTGCTGCCAAGGCGGGACTGGTCAGGATCCATGGCACCCACCGGGGCGTGCTGCTGGTGGAGTTCCTGGACGTTCCCTGGGGCTGAGCAACCGCCGCAGGGCTCCGGTCGGCAGCGGCCGTCCTTCAACGTGCCACGGCTGCGCCGTGGCGTGTATCGGCCAGCCGCCGCCGCCCTCCGCTCCGGGGCCGGTGTTGGGGTGGCGGGCATGGCTGTCCTCCCGCGGCTGCGGTGGCGGAGCCGCCTCCAGCCGATAGGGGTTGGGGCGAGGCCCCAAGTTTCCTCGCGCGGCTGCGCGGCCGGCTGGGCATTCAGCGCTGAATCTGGCGGGTCTGCTTATCAGCTTCCCGATCCATCAGCGGATGGCTTTGCTTTGCGTAGATCCATTGCCCCGCAGCGGCTCTGCCCGTTACTCAGTGCGTTTGTACTGGTAGAATAAGAGCTGCGCCAAAGGCCACGAGCCCATCGCCTGCGGCAACGAAATCCTCGGACAACTTGCCCCGTTCGTTTGCTCTGTGGCCCATGAGCTTGTCCTCTGCTGCAGTGGCCCAGGCCGCTGCATTGCCTTCCCTTGGCCTCCTGCCGCCGCCGGCGTTGGCCCATCGCTCGGTCGTCATCGTCGCCGCTGGTGGCCGTGATCTCGTCTGGCCCCAGGAGCGCATCGCCTCCGCTCTCCTCCAGCGTTCTGGCGGCCGGCCTGTCCATTTGCTTCTGCATGGTGGGGCCCGGGGCGCTGATCGCTCCATCGGCCGTGCCGCCAAGCAGCTCGGCTGGCGGGTCCAGGCCCTCGCCGCTGATTGGCGCCGCCATGGCCGCGCTGCCGGTCCGATCCGCAATCGTCTTCTGCTGGAGCAGGCCCTGGTGGAGGCCCAGGCCCACACCTCCCCAGCGTTCAGCGCCTCGGTGCTGGTGATCGCCTTTCCCGGCGGGGCAGGCACGGCCTCGCTGGTGCAGCAAGCCCGGCGTTGCTCCTCCCGTTCGCCGGTGCCGGTGGTGGTGATGGAAGTGCCGCCGCCGTTCTCTCCCGAGCCCCTCGCTGCCTGAGCGGCATTGGCCGCCCCGTTCTTCTCGCTCTCCTCTCCTACACGTCGCCATGGCCGTTCTCACCGCCCCCGTCGCTACTTTCTCCCCGGCTGTCCCTCTGGCCGCCGGGCCCTCATGTTCACTGCAGCGCTCCGGCTCGCTCTGGCAGCTGGGCATCGAGGCCCAGGAGCTCACCACCGCCATCGGCCAGCTGGCCGAGCAGCTGGAATCCGATGACGACGACTCACGTGCCCAGGCCCTCGCCGAGCTGGAGGCTGCCCTGCTGGCCGAGGAAGGCAACAAGCAGGCCCTCGCGGCCAAGGCCGATGCCACCTGCTGGGTGATCGAGCACCTCCGCGGTCAGGCCGCCTACCGGCAGCAGCAGGCCAAGCGGCTCACCGAGCTGTCCCGCTCCGATGCCTCTCGGGCCGACGCCCTCGAAGACTCTCTTGTCCTGGTCCTCACCCGGCTGCAGCCCACCTCCACCCGCTTCTCCTTCCCGAATCACGAGCTGACCTCGCGCAAGTCCCAGGCCGTCGAGATCGACGACGAGGACGCCCTCGATCCCCAGTGGCTGAGCTTCTCCACCACCAGCAAGCCGGACAAGGCCGCCATCAAGGAAGCCCTCAAAGCAGGCACGGAGATCACAGGCGCCCAGCTGATCTCCCGCCGCTCCTGGCGCATCCACTGAGGGGGCCAGAGGCCCCTTTGCAACTGGGGTTCCGGCTTGGCCGCCGGGGCCCCCTTCCCTTCCTCCTCACACCATTGCTTCCATCGCCATGACCGTCGCCGCTCCTTCCGCTAACGGGACCCGCACCACCAGCCGCCCCGCAGCTCCACGCCCTGTCCAGAGGCCTCCCTCGGCCCTGGAGCTGATCCGCTCAACTGACCGCGCCGAGGAGGCTCCAGCAAAAGCCTCGGTACCTTCACCGCCACAAGAAGCCCCCCAGGCTCCGCCTGCCGGCTTCTCCCCCGAGCAGCTCGCGGCGCTCTCCGCCCCACTCGATCGCGCCAACGTCCGCCAGCGGGAGCAGGGCCGCAGCCGGGTGAGCTACCTGGAGGGGTGGCAGGTGATCGCGGAAGCGAACCGCATCTTTGGTTTCGATGGCTGGCAGCGGCAGACCATCGCCGTCCGCTGCGTCGCCCAGGCCGAACGGTTGATCGGTGCCAGAGGCACGAGCCGAGACCAGAAGCCCGGTTGGGGCGTCACCTACACCGCCCGTGTGCGCGTCACCGTCACCGCCGGCAGGCTGACACCCCTGGTTCGGGAGGGCAGCGGCGCCGGCCACGGCATCGACGTGGACCTGGGCCAGGCCCATGAGTCCGCCCTCAAGGAGGCCGAGACCGATGCCATGAAGCGGGCATTGATGACCTTCGGGAACCCGTTTGGCCTCGCCCTCTACGACAAGGCGCAGCGGCAGGTCAGCAGCGCCGGGGGCCAGGGTGATGGGCCCCAGCGGCCTGGTGGGCAGCGGTCTTCTCTGAGTCGGCCGGAGGCTGGTTCTCCCTCCGCCGCCGCTGACTCCCCGGCTCAGGGCCGCACCCAGGCCACGGCCTCGACGTCTACGCCTTCAGCCCCGGCCGACCTCGGCCAGGTGGCCCTCGATGCCGAGACGATCCAGCACCTCCACAGCACCCTGCGGGCCCTGCCCCGGCCACTCCTGGAGAGCCTCACCCGGGCCTTCCGCAAGCGCTTCCAAGTGCCCGAGGCCGCTGCCACCATCGCCGATCGGATCAACCAGAAGTGCCACCACGACTGGATTGAGACCTTCCTGGTGCAGCACCAGGCCAGCACCCAGTGAGCCCCTGGCGCCAAAGCGCATCCCCTGCTAGTACAGATGTATGCCTGTCGTGGTTGTCATGGTGCCGGTCCCGCTCTCCCGTCTGCAGCCTTCCCGCACCGACGAGATCGAGGACTGGCCCTATCTCGATGAGGCTGTGCTGCTCAGGACCCGCAGCCGCAGGGTCTGCATGACCTGCCACTGGTTCCGACACCACGGGGGGGTGAACTGCATCCCGGTGCTCACCTGCCAGCTGCACCAGGGCTTGATCGCCCATGGCGAGCACCTCACCAGCCGCTGCCAAGGCTGGACCGACGACCAGGTCCGCCAGAAGGGCTGGGCGCCGGAAGTGGCCTGAGCGGCCCATGCACGTCGGTGACCGGAAGCGACCGCCGCTCTCGCCCCAGGAAGGCTGGCTGAGCGACGGCCGCCAGGTGCTGCACTTCAGGCCAAGGCGTTACGACCGTTGGAGTCAGAGCCTGGAGGTGACCTTCGGGGAGGTGATGGCCGGCGGTGAGCCGCCACTGCTCAAGAAGCGCAGGGAGCTGACGCGCGAGCAGGCGATCAAGCTCTGGGCCCAGAAGCGCCAGCAGGGCTGGCAGCCTTGCGCGCCCCAGTGGCTGCCGCCAGCGCCGCTGTCGCCGGGCTGATCAGAATCGAGCCCATGGAACTCCATGCCGACCTCAGCCAGCGCGCCCTGTTCGACAGCAACGCCCTGGCCTGGACCCCATCGCCAATGGCAGGGGTGGAGCGGCGGATGCTGGATCGCCACGGTGAGGAAGTCGCCCGGGCCACCTCACTCGTGCGCTACGCCCCCGGCAGTCGCTTTGAGCGCCACAGCCATGGCGGTGGCGAAGAGATCCTGGTGCTGGAGGGCACCTTCTCCGATGAGCAGGGCGACTACCCAGCCGGCACCTATCTGCGCAATCCGATTGGCTCCAACCACGCACCATCAAGTGAGCAGGGCTGCACGATCCTGGTGAAGCTGCAGCAGATGCACCCAGCTGATCAACAGCGCCTGGTGATCGACACCACCAAAAGCACCTGGGTGCCCGGGCTGGTGCGCGGGCTGGAGGTGCTGCCCCTGCATGCCTTTGGGACGGAGCACGTGGCCCTGGTGCGCTGGGCGCCGGGCACTGTGTTTCAGCCCCACGGCCATCCCGGCGGCGAGGAGATCTTTGTGCTCGATGGCGTCTTCCAGGACGAGCACGGCAGCTACCCGGCCGGCAGCTGGCTGCGCAATCCACCCGGCAGCGTGCACCGGCCCTGGAGCGAGGCGGGCTGCACCATCTGGGTGAAGACCGGCCATCTGCCCGCCACCCAGGGCCCCGACGGCTCAGAAGCGTGAGCCTGGTGTCTGCAGAAAGGCCAGCTCCTCCGCACTCGACACCCGCCCCAGGAGCGCGTTGCGGTGAGGGAAGCGGCCAAAGCGGGCGATGACATCCCGGTGCCGGCGGGCGAAGTCGGCGGTGTGGGGATCGCTGAACCGCTCGAACAGCGGCAGTGCCGCCTCCTGCACCGCCAGGTCTTCCGCGTGCATCAACGGCATCAGCCAGAACTGCCGCCGCGCCTGCTCGGGTTCGGCCTCCAGCCAGCCGCGCTCCACCGCCCGCAAACTCTCAGCCAGGGCCTGGGGATCGCCAGCGAACGCCATGGCGGTGTCGCGCCAGATCTGGCGTGGGAACTGATCGAGCAGCAGAACCAGCGCCAGGCCTCCTGCCGCTTCCGTGCCCCAGGCGCCGAGCTCACCGGCGATGGCGCGTCGGGTTAGCCCCAGAAAGCGTTGCTGCAGCAAGGCGTCAAAGCCCGGGTCCTTCGCGAACCACTGGCGCGGCCGGCTCTGCACGAACCAGAACGCCAGAACCTCCGCCGCTTGTTCCCCGTGGCCTTTCATCAGAGCAGGGCCTGCACGCTGGCCACCTTGTCCTCCAGGGTCTGCTCCTTGTCGGTGCGGGTGTTGATCTTCACCGTCGTGTAGATGCGGGGGCAGCCCATGGCGTGGACCGCCTGGTGGCAGGCCTCGATGGCGGCGAACACCGGCTCCCACTCGCCCTCGATCGCCGTGCCGTTGGGGTGCAGCTGGACCTTGAGGCCGGCTTCGGTGAGCACCTTCTCGCAGGCAGCGATGTAGGGCGCCAAGTGCACGCCCACCCCGATCGGCACCACGCACAGATCGACGATCACTTTCATGGTCAGTCCTGGCGGATTGCTCCCATGGTGCAAGCAGCTGCCGGGATCAGCGGCAAAGAGCGGCAAGGCGGCGGCCCGCAGGCCGGATGCTGCTGACGGCAGTACCGGGGTCGCGGCGCACCCTCACCCGGTAGGTGCAGTGGGCCGGGCCCAGGTGCTCGATCAGGGCCTCGCGGGCCTCGTGCTGCAGCTCCTCCAGCGTCGGCGCGGTGATGCGAATGGGCAGGGTCTCAGCCTGGGCCTCCAGGTGGCCAGGGCGTTCAGCCAGAACTCGGAACACGACCTCTCGCATGCGGGGGTATCTCCTTCACTCCAGCTCCATCCTTGGCCTGCTCAGGCGGGAGCGCAGGTGCGGCCGGATACGGGGAACCGGCCCTGCGGGCACCTGCCCTTGCAGCGTCAGGAGAGCCAGCCCCGTGCAGAGGCCAGCCTGGAGCCTTCCTGCACGGCGGTGATGCAGCGCTGGGCGCTGCGTTTGGCATCGTCCTGGCCCTGGGCGCGCAGCAGGTAGGACTCCATTGCTTCTGGCGTCTCGATCAGCGCCAGCAGGCCGGTCATGCGGGCGCCGAGGGAGCCTTCGTCGAGCAGGCGGCTCACCAGGCCGTGCTCCCACAGCTGATCCCCGGTGGAGCCTGGAGCGAACAGCTCCTGGCGCAGCACGCCCAGCAGCGACTGCTTGAGGGCATCGAGCTGGCCCGGCCGCAGCCGGCGGCTGTTGGGCAGGCCCGCTGCAGGACCAGCCGGTATCGCGGCAAGGCGATCGGGGGTGTGCTCCACGCTCCAGCTCAGGCCTGTGCCCGGCAGCCCCACGGTGGTGCGGGTCCCACCGCTGCGATTCACCGGGATGTTGAACGAGGCCCCGCGGCCACCGACGGAGATCGAGCTCAGTCCGCCGCTGGAGAAGTTGAACCTCAGCGGGCCCAGCCGGGCGGAGCGGCGGAGACGGAAGCCCATGGCAATCAGCGGGTTGGCTCGCAGGAATGGCCCGAGCAGGGTTCAGGTTGCCGCGTGGATGCAGCCGTCCGCAAATCCATGCGCCCAGTGCATAGAATCGCCGGTGCCGCAGCCTCCCCAAGGAGTAGAGGGGCGCCTCAAAAGCATTGCACTGACTGGGTTGTTCCAGGTACGGGAACAGGCACTCCAGCGGGCCACCGCCACCTGAAAAAAGACGTACTTTGAACTTGAGGGGAGGCCCGGGAGCCAACCCGCGACCCTCGCCCTCCACCAGAGTCCGGCCAGGGAGCACCCGAGCCGGTGTGCACAGCGGAGGTGCGCCAACGATGCGACACACACAAGGTGAACTCGGTGACGCGGCGCGAGCGTCATCCCGTAGCAGCAGAGAGCGATACGCCAGTTCTGTTTCCCGCGTGTTGACACCTCGGGCTGCAGTACCCGAGCAGGGATCACAGCCGAGAAGGTCAAGCCCCGAGCATCTCTTCTCCCAGAGGTGATCTCCTTTCCTTCCCTGCCAGGCCCCAGACAGGTCATGCGTGAACTACAGACACCCGACCGGCAGTCCTTGGTGTGAGGAGGTGACCGCCGCAACCGGTGCTAAGGCGCCCCCCACGGGGCGCCTTCCTGTTGGGGTGTCAATCACCAGACCTATGTCATCCCATCAACTCGAAAATAGCCAAGAATCATCTCCGGGTTGCGGATGGCGATCTGCACATGCGTTCTGTCACGAAAGCCTGCGCCCGGATAAACCAACTCGCCTTCTTCAAACACTCCATAGACGGTGTCGTACGCCTCCATGCTTTTGCTCTCACGGATCTTGTGCACCATCTGGATCACGGCACAGTCCAGCTGACGCTTCATGAATATGCCGTTTTCTCGAACAGAATTCACGGGCAGTGGTGTACCTGCTGCTGCGGAAATGCCGAGGGTGGCCTCATAGGCAAGGGCCAATTCATTCATCACTCCGTAGTCGGTCAGATTGAGGCAGTTGCCCGGGTAGGCAAAAGCGCCGATCACCGATGGGGAGGATCTGCGGAGATTGGCCCAAGACAAAGCCCGCTCTGGGCTGTCAACCCAGAAATAGATGCCGTTGCCGAGCCAGTCGTAATCATTTTCGCTGGGCTGAAGTGTTGCCTGTCCACTCAGAACTGCTTCAGCAACATCCTTGTCGCAGCCATGAAACAGCACCAAGGGGCCAAGACTGTTCTTAGGCCGACCGGGCATCCTGACTGCGGTACGGAGGGGTGAGCTGGCCATCGGCGTCGATCAGGCCAGCATCCATCAGGAATTGACGGGCCAGAGCAGGGTCGCGCAACTCCTCCAGGAGCGCATCGATCTGCTCACGCCGCAGCGGCCCAGAGGCTGGGGTGGAGGGAGGCCTGCTTGGGGTGGAGAGCGTCATGCGATGGAAAGGGTCCAGTGCTGGACACTGCCAGGCGAGCGGAGGTGGTGGACTCGTTGGCTGAGTTCTGACGATAGATGGATGCCAGGGCGGCGGTCTGTGAGTTCCGCAACCTTCATCATTACTGCGCGGGCGCTGGCCCGTTGCCTGCAGATCAGTCCTCAGGCTCTGGACTGAGGGGCGGCAGCCGCCGTTCCACCTGCAGAAACACCAGCCAGGCCACCCCGGCGCTGATGCCTCCGGTCCAGTCGTTGCGCAGCAGCTCCACCACTGCCTCCGTGCTGGCGCCGATGCGCAGGCCGCGCAGCAGGAAGCGGCCCAGCTTCGCCAGCGATTCCTGATTCACTGCCATGGGCTGGGGCCAGAGCAAAGGCTTCTCAGGTTGGCGGAAGGGCTGCCAGGGCGACCAACTGGCCGATCGCCTCAGGCGGCACACCCACCTGCTGAGCGATCAGCAGCACCAGCTGCTCCAGCCGGTCGAGGCGTTGCTCCATGGCCTGCAGCTCGGTAGCGCCAGCCTTGGCCGTGCCCTTGCCGCCGGGTGCTCCACCCTTGCTGCCCTTGGTGGCCTTGCTGGGCAGGGCGCTGCGCAGCGGTGGGCCGTCCGGGTGACTGAGCAGGGCATCTACCTGTTTAGGCACCGGACCCTTACTGAGGCCCGTGATTCCCCGCTGTTTGCAGAGCTCCCAGAGCACCTTGATCGAGAGCCGCTCCAGCTCCTCGCGGCTGGCCCGGGCGTCACCAGCCAGCAGCACGGCGGGCTGGTCGCTGGCTGGCCTGGTGTCAGCGAGTTCCTCCTGCAGTCCCCGGTAGAGCCTGGCGTCGGATTGGGCCAGATCCCGCAACGTGGCCCGCAGAGTGTCAGTGAGTTGTCCCATCGGCCTTGACCTCCTGGACCTGCTGGGCCGCTGGGCTGTCCACGAGCTCCACCTTGGCGGCTGGTGTCGGTTCTGGCTGGTTGGCGGAGCCGTTGTGGCCGTTCCCACCCAGGGGGAGGGGCGGCAGACCCTTGGTCTTCTCGATGAGCTCCTGGCGCTTCTGATCCAGCTGCACCACCCGCTCCTTGGTTTGGGTCCAGCGGTTGATGAAGCGGATCACGGCCTGCACGAGGCCTCCAAGGAAAGAACCGCCTTGATAGGTCTTACGGCCGAGTTTGTAGCGACCGAATTCATTCACCAGGTCATCCCCGGCATCTTCCAGATCACCGGCAATCGCGGTGACAATTTCCAGCATCTGATAGATATCCGTGCGTACAGAAGCTTCCCGCGCTGCAAGATCGAGCAGCCGTTGCCTGAGCTGTGCCGTTTCGTCCCGGGCCTTGGTGGCCAGGCTGCGATGCTGGCCGCGACTGCGCATGGAGCTCTTGTAGCAGTTGCGCAGCTCGAGGTAGACGCTGTTGAGATCTTCCCGACTCAAGGGCTCGGGGTCAGGCGGAAAGTCGGAGGTAGGGGGTAGAAAAACCATGCGGCTGGCCAATCGCGAACAATCTTGCCTCGTGCTGCACCCTGCCCAACGCGAATCGGCTGCAGAACTATGCGCTGGCTGCATACTCTTGCAGCGAAGGCCTGGCAGCACTGGGCTTCTGGCCAGGACGCCAGGGGTCGACGAGTCAGCAAAAGCTCACAGCCCCACACGGCGATAAGGCCAGTCCATACCCGATCGGCCTTCTGCCGCAGGGGCGGACCTAGCCGTACCTCCCTGGTCGGGGGCTTGGGGTGAATGGCCTTTCGCAGGAGAACCAGCCTGAATCGGGCTCATGGGCCAGAAGCTGCCAGCTGCACCCAAGAGATCCCCGATGGACCTCTCCATAGAAGTCGTGCCCCGCCCGGCGCACCGATACCGACTAAACGCCCTGCGCATGGGGGAGGGGCATGAGCCTCCAGGGGGCTACGGCCAGCCAAACAACAACGCCGGCTGTGCTGTTGGCCGAAAAGTATGCGCCCACTGCATAGCGGCGCAGATTCAAGATCAATTCGGGGCGCTAGCGGTTCCCAACAGGCTCATGGCGGAGCAGACTGCTTCAAGGCTCTCCCTCAGCACCCCGATGCCGACCCAGCCGCGGCAGGAGCTGCCGCGATGACCGCGACGCCCTCGCGAATCCGTCAGAAGCTCAAGCCAGGCGCCGTGGTGCGTTGCCGCACGCGTCGCTATCTGGTGGAGGACGTGCAAGCCCCCCTAGAGCCAGGAGCCGACACGGTTGTGTCGATGGCCTGCATGGAGGACGACGCCATCGGGGCCCGACTCACGGTGTTCCGGGAGCGAGAGATCGATTTCGAGGTGCTGGGGGAGAGCAGCTGGGAGGCGGTAGCCCAGCGGGGCTTTGACCAACCGAAACAGTTCGCCGCCTACCTCAACACCCTGCGCTGGAACTGCGTCACCGCCACTGACGCCGAGCTGTTCCAAGCCCCGTACCGGGCCGGCATCGATGTGAAGGCCTACCAGCTCGAACCCCTGCGCAAGGCGCTGCAGATGCCCCGGGTGGGCCTGTTCATCGCTGATGACGTGGGCCTAGGCAAGACGATCGAGGCGGGGCTGATCCTGCGGGAGATGCTGCTGCGCCAGCGGATCAAGCGTGTGGTGATCAGCTGCCCGCCGTCGGTCTTGCGCCAGTGGCAGGAGGAGATGGCCAGCCGCTTTGGCCTCGCCTTCACCGTGATGGACCGGGCCTATGTGGCCAAGGTGCGCCAGGAGCGGGGTTACGGCACCAACCCCTGGAGCACCGGCAGCCGCTTCCTGATCTCTCATGCCCTGCTGCGCAACTCGGAATACTCGGCCCCTCTGCGGGTGTGGCTTGAGCAGGGCAAGGGCGGGGAAGACCAGGCCCCAGTCCAGAGCCTCCTGATCCTTGATGAAGCCCACAACGCTGCCCCGGCCAGTAACAGCCTGCGGTATGCCATCGATTCCGGGCTGACCCGCAGCCTGCGGGACCTGGCGCCCCTGTTCGAGCACCGCATTTTTCTTTCGGCCACGCCCCACAACGGCCATAGCAACAGCTTCACGGCTCTGCTGGAACTACTCGATCCAGCCCGCTTTGTGCGGGGTGTGCCCTTTGAGCCTCGGGATCTGGACACGGTGCTGGTGCGTCGCCTGAAGGACGATCTGCGCCGCATCGGCGAGGAGTTCCCCGAGCGGATCGTTGAACCGCTTTCCGTTCCCAAGGGCAGCCTGCCGGCGGATACCCCGGAACTGGAGCTCTCAAGGCTGCTGCAGAAATACCGCAAGCAGCGGGAGCAACGGCTGCTCTTGGGTGGTGCCACCAAACGGCAACTCAATGCCGACCGGCTGGTGATGACCAATCTGCAGAAGCGGCTGCTCAGCTCGATCGAGGCCTTCGCTCGCACCCTCAAGGTGCACCGCAGGAGCCTGGATCAGAAGCAAGAACAGCGTCGGGAGGCCTTGGCCGCCTCGGGCGCCCAGTTGGATCTGCTGCTCGGCGGCGTGAACAACGACAGCGACCTTGCCGAACTCACAGAAGACGAGCTGCTGAAGCTTGAGGAGGCGCAGACCCGAGCGGCCTTACGCCAAACCGTTGAGGCTGATCAGAGCGATCTGGCCCTGCTGGAGCGGATGGGCGAGATCGCGACAGCCAACCGCAACAGGCCTGATCCCCGCATCAAGTTGCTGGAGAAGTTTCTTCGGACTCACTTCTGCCCCAACCTCGGGGAGGCCAAGGCGGCGTGGCAACCCACCCGACTGCTGATCTTTACCGACTACGTCGACACCAAGCGCTACCTGGAAACGCAGCTGAGGCAGCTGCTTGGTGACGCCGATGCCGATCGTCGCGTCGCTTCTTTCACCGGCGGCATGAGTGAAGACAACCGGGAGCGACTGAAGGCCCAATTCAACGCCGATCCCGATCAGGAGCCGCTGCGGATCCTGATTGCTACCGATGCTGCCCGGGAGGGGGTGAACCTGCAGAACCACTGCAAGCACCTGATTCATTTCGACATCCCCTGGAACCCCAGCAAGCTTGAACAGCGCAACGGCCGCATCGACCGCAAGCTGCAGCGCGCTCCCCAGG
>NZ_JAGQAY010000041.1:0-13721 GCF_024345355.1 Cyanobium sp. WKJ7-Wakatipu | reverse complement strand
CGTTGGAACTCAGGCAGCGAGAGGCCTTTCTGAAACTGGACGGCACTGCGCGACATGGGCTAGCTGGTATATGCGTACCAGTCTATGCGACCAGTTCGCCCTGTGCGGAGTGAGCTGGGTAATCACGTACAGGTTTACAAATATTTTACTGAGACAAATCGCCTAGATCCACTGCGGTGCAGGCGATAAGAGCGTTCTCAGGAAGCCCTATCCAGCAGCAACAAAAAACTAGAAGCAAAGACAACCAACGAGTATGCCCATTATATCTGCAGTATTTCGCGAAAAAGAAAAAGAGGGCAGCCCCCCTCAAGAGCCTCCCTCAATCAATCCCTTTTCATCAACAATCCAGAATGATTCGTCAAACTTACGTAGGCGAGCAATCTTGATGATCGCTAGAGGGAGACCGTGGACTGCACGGTATTCGTATAGACTAGACCCGCCTTCCTTAAGATCATGAAGAGAAGAGCTGAAACGATTACTGAGTGGGTTAAGAGCCAGAAACTCAGACTGGCCGTCATCAAAAACGAGATAATCAGCGGCTTCAAACTTTGATCTTAGTAGCATTATTTTATGCTGACCTTCAGGTGTAAGCTGCGAATCAAGCTGCCCCAACGCCATTGGCCTGAATTGAGTTTTGCGTTCCTCAAAAAAGTCTTGGCGCGGAAATGCTTTAATTACTTGGCAAAGCAATGAGGATAAAGGTGTTTGTGGCAGAGGCGGGGTCGCCGTGAAATCATAAGAATAAGTCTCAGGGTGGGGCGCAAGATCCGGGAATGTGGAGAAAGGGATCCGGGGCAGAGGCTGATCAGAGGGCTTGGAAAGCGCCGTAATGGAACGCTGCAAAACTTTAATCTGACTCTGTAGATTCTCGATCTCATTATGATGGTCATTAGACTCATTATGATGGTCATTAGACCGAAGCTGCAAAGCTTTAGGATCTACAGACTTTAGCTTTTCTTCAATTTCACGAAAACGGTTACGAAAACGTGTTTTGGTCAAGCTCAACTCTTCTTTTCCCAACCAGAACAGGAAGGCTGAGATTAGAGCTGAGATTAGAGCTGAGATTAGAAGAGCAGGCGCGAGAATCGAGCGAGCCCTCAAACCTCCATCGGGACGATATGCAGCTTTATGGAGATTTGTTTGGAACAATGCCCATAAAGAATGAAAGTCATCGCCAAACGGAAAAGCAAAGTACGCTAATACTAAAATGAAAGAGATGATAGAAAAAGGTATAAAGTGTTGCCGGATGTAACGAAGAATGCTCATGCAACCTCCGCCCACTTCTCGGACAAAGCACGTGTCAGGCACTTCATCACCGTAATGAATGGAGGTTCAGGCTCAAAAAGTTTGCTAGTGAATCCCAACTCGGGAGCAGGCTGCGAACGCCTAACCATTAACGTGCAGGTATCATCAACTAGCTGCCGAGTAGTCAAACCCAAATCACCCGACAAAGATCCGATCCGTTCACCCGACCAAAACTGAAGCGGGAAGAACTCATCACTATCAAGATCCCCAATGGCACGATTAAATGCTTGGATATAAGAATCTAATTCAGAGAAATCGTCAATTGAGTAGCCCGATACAATAGCCTTATCGGGTATATCAAAACGTTCATATGTACTACGGCTTATAACGTGCTTGCCGTCTTCATCAAGATACTGCAAGGTTGCTGGAAGACCAGAGCAAGGATGGTCGTCCTTAGATTTAATCGCGACCTCTAACCTTGTCATACTTGGGTCAACAGCTAGGCCAAGACAAGCTTCTGACTTGGGAGAAGAGGTGCATTCAGCCCCCATTGGATTAATGTCCAAACCTGAAGCACTTGTCAAGATCTGATTCAGAAGAACATGCGCCTGAGACTTCTTAAAGTCAGGAAGCGTAGGATGGATCCATCGAAGGAATCTAGCACCATTTCCTCCGAGCACAACGGCTGGATTGATACCAAGGGGCGCATCGAAAAGGCCCTCTTGCTTCAGCGAGCGGAGGACGATACCAAGATAATAATAAAGTCCACCAAATGAAAAAGCCATCAAAGAGCGAAAATATTTGTTCTGCAAACGATTGGATGCATTACTTGCTTTCCGATAGGACCCTGAGGAACCAAATAGATTATCACTATTGTACCTAAGGTAAACATCAATAGAAGCGTCAAAGTTCCTATTTAGGTCGAGTATGGGACTTGCTTCCATCCCGAGGATATCGCGAAGCTTGGGAATATTAGACTTGCCGGAAGAGGGCCGGAGAATATGATGAAAGACGTCGCGACCTGCGTATTGGATTGAGCATTGATGAATCAGTTTGCGATTTTTCCATATTGAAACATCAGATGTCCCACCTCCGATATCAATACATGCAGTATTTTCAAGCTGACGGCCTTCAATGGCCGCACAATATTGGGCAAAAACAACGCTTTCAGTATCGTGAGTCGAAGAGAAAACAAGAGTATGATCAATATCAAAGCACTCTTGCTTTAGTCTTTCAATAAGTGTCTGCCATGTGCCCATATAAGCATTGATTTGGCCCTGATTAAACGCCGTTGGGAAAGAAGCCTTCCATGCAATCTGACGCACACCTTCGTATGCAGCTTGAGCACTAATACTCCAAATAAGCTGCTCTAGAAACGTCTCCTGCAACACCGATTCATCATCACTCCACTTTATATTTGTGTGATAGAATGGTTGGGAGAAATCAACCTTGCTTAGAGTAAAATAAATACGGCCTTCCTCGATCGTAAGAGGTGTTCGTTTAATTCCTATATGCTTGCCTCTAGTGGTGGCAATTGTAAAAAATGGAGGGATTGACGAATTTGCATTTGGCCGAGACTGGGTAGAGGCGATAGGTAAACCAGCTTCAGCAAGAGATTTGTTATCCGGAACAAAATATTCGCGCAATGCCTGCTTATCAGCCCCAGACTCAAGGCTACTGATAGATAAGAGTAGTGTGTTGAGTGTTAGCTTTTCCGGTATATTCTTACCGTCTCCCTTCCGAACGGCAACATTGGTAAGTGATGTACCGAAATCAACACCGACTGTCCAATTAGAAGTGTTGGGAGAAGGGACCGTGGGTGAACTAATTGGGATCACTCCAATGTCCTTTCCCTTCAAAGAAGCGACTAGGTACTGAGGAATGGTTTTACTCTTGTAATAAAGAAATGAACTAGGTTCAGAAGATGATCCCGGTGATTTTGCCTGTGGCTCGCTCTTTGCAAGAATGGAGTCATAAGTGGGTCCCTCAGTAACTCGAAAAGCCAATGCATCAAGACTCGATGATTCAACAAAGGTAAAGTATTTTTTCCAATCTGTATTAACAGGGATGTGAGGCCATATGGCCATAGAGGGGACACGTCCTTGGAGCTTATTCTTCGGGTTTAGAGGAAATGATTGATGTATCAGATACTCAAGCTCGTTCCCATCAAAACCGGACAAAGGTAATGCGATTGAAATCTTTAGTCCGTCACCATCATTTACTTGTATTTTTTCAATCTCAATACGGCCCTTCAGGTCTTCACTTGATATATACTCCCTCAGACGTGGATTGACAGGAAGGATGATGGTAAGCTGGCCAAACTGCACCAGATCAAGCTTGTCGGCTATCCAGCTACCAGGAAGTGCATCATGTTCCTCAAGATAATATAGATCTTTCAAGAAAAAGTCTTCGGGGCGCCAAAGCAATGCTTTTTGGTCTATTGCTTTTGCTTTGTCAACCGTTAAGTTAGCTAACGTCAGCGGACCAATGACACATACATTTGGAGCACTCTTGTCAAGCCGAACCGGCATCTCATCGGGATCAATTAAGTAGAGATTAGGTGTCGTCTCGAGGGGATTAGTTTCGCGGTCGAGGCTAGGGATTATCTGCACATTTGATGGCAGAGACTCCACCGAAGCTGGGTAAAGACTACGCAATAAGATGGGGGAAAGATCAATCTGAAAAGGGACTCGCTTGTCACTTGGCTTAGGTTGATTGACTTGAATATTTCCAACGAGATCCGACGCGAAAAGATTTAGCTCTTTAGCAACACTACTCGCCAGGGAAGCGTTGCCTCCAGGCTGGCTATTGGCTGTCAGAACATCGTTGGCAAGGCGCTGCAGCCAACCAGCGAGGATGGAACGTTGTGAAGAGTTTAAGTGTTGCTTTGGATCTTCAAACTTCTCATTTTGCACCCAAGCGACTTGGCTTTCAATCGCTTTAGGCAGAAAACTTGTAGGCGAAACAATAGTAGCTGCCGAGCTCATCCCTATAGGGCAGCCATTTAAAGAAAAGACATATAGTGTATCCCATGGATTGCTGCTATTTGGATTGCTGGAGATCGAAATGATGTTATCTTGCCCTCTTGGGCTGAGGCGAGACAGACTTTTGGCGAACGGACTATTTGAGAATTGGGAAAGAGTAACTCGTGTTGCGGTAATATTGAGGCAAAGATTTTCAGAGAGTGCCAGCAATGCCAGAAAGCCCCGATACTGAGATATAAGCTGGGTTCTTGTGGGATAAGCAGGGTTGCGAATCGCTGAAAGTAATTGGAGAGCGCGGGACCACGGGCTAGGTATTGAATTAATCTCACCAAGAGTGGCACTACAGTCAATGTCGTTTGCCAACTGGTTAAAAAGGCCAACTCCTGCCTGCATGTGCCAATCGCCAGCCGTAGGTCCACCTGGGAATGGCTTGGTCGTCTTAGGCAGCAGGGGAGAGAAATTGGACATGAGGATAGTGAGATGCAGGGGGGGGGGGAATTAAGCAGAATTAAAAGAGGTTAAAAAGACAATGAGCGAGTCCTTCAGTTCCATACTGGGGAGGGCTTGGAATATCATAGAGCTTATTCTTAAACCAGTCTATTCCTCGCCGCTTTTCTGCTGAAGTCAAAGGAATGTCGAGCAGGAGATCATTGAGTATCTCCTTATAATCACGACTTTCGATATTCTCTGGTTTTGAATCGGCTGGAAGATTTTCAGAGCGAAAGAGCTCTGGCTGATTATCGCCACTACGACCGACCTCGCCACACCAGACGAGAAACTCTGCGCTCCACTGGGCAAGCAATGCAGATGCCTCTTGTTGATCTGAATCCTTCACAGATGGCTTGGACGATGAAGTACTATTTCCTAACCTGAAAAATTTTAAGAACCAAGGCGCACCCTTAACAAACTTTTTGGGCGTGACTTTCTCAGCCGCCTCAATCTCTAGGGAAAAGTTATGATACCAAGAGTATGAGAATAAGGCTGCACGCTTGAGATGCGTAACAGAAGGAATGCCTGAGTGTCCATTTGGGATATCTTCCCATCTCAGTTGATCCTGAGTTTTTCGGCTGATCGTTCCCACTTGAACACTATTACCTTGGTGGGTCATGCCATGGCTAGCAGACAACGCAGCAAATAATTCAATAAAATGAGACTCATTATGCTGTTCAGGTCCGCCCGTTGCAGGTTGATATTGCTTTCTTTGTTGGTTGCCAATCAAATAGATGCTGTCAAAGATACCTTGTGATTGCTCGGTAAAGAATTGAAGTGCCGCCTGAGTATTAATGCCAAACGACTGAGATTCAGCGAAGACATCACTCACACTGTCCTTGGGCTTCTGAAATGTGAAGTAGGGAAGCAGTGGAGTCGCATTAATCTTGATCCCACTACGGATTCCCAGCTTATGAAACTCATCATGCAGCAAACGACCTAGGGTTGGCACTCCTGCCGCACCAGTCCCCCCAAAGACACTGCCAAATAGATGAACGATGACAGGTTCAGAGTTCCCGCCGTCATTAACTGCTGTTTGAATATACTGAAATACTTTTGACCAAATATTATCGTCATCTTCGAGGTCTTCGACATCAAGCTGACTCATAACGGCTGCACCTATTGGAGGCTTGCCACGAAAACCAACCTTCAAATCAGCTTGACGTTCCTTTGGAGTATAAAGGACTTCGAATAACCCAGCCAACCCAGGCTGAGTTGTCCGCATGAGTTCATGGTTAAAGATCGCGGCAAGATTTGATTGATGAATAACATCAGCTAAAGGATTCCAACTACCGAAATGGGTGAGCTCCCCTTCCATGAACGGAGACGAACCGTCTGTGAAAGATTTGTGCGCCTTGCTAGTCAAGACAATACGCCTTGCGGCTCGGTCGCCGTTACCGTTGGAGGAATCAGCATCCACAAGGATGGTTCCCAAGCTAGTGTTTCCAAAGAGTCCGATGCTGTGAAGCATAACGGCAGACTCAACACACTTAGCCCCGCTGCCACCGATGCCTATCGCAATAATTCGTTTCATCGTTCAGACTCCCAACTTACGGCGCAGGTTCATAGCTAGAGGTGGGACAAATCGCAAGGAACCAGGTGTTGCGAGTGCAGTCGGCAGCCAAAAACCGAAAATCATGTCAATTGGAACAACAATGAGTAACGATAGATACTGCAGTTCGGCGGCAACTGTTGCTGCCGCAAGTGACACAATGAGATAGAAGGTTAAGATCATAACAATATATAGGATCGCAACAAATGACCACCACAGAAACTGCTTACTTCTTGCCAGGTGGCTGTTGACTGGATGAGCATTTTCAGCCACGGTGTTCCAAATCAACACAGCTATTGAGGAGGTCAGCCAAAAACCTAAAGAAGCCTGTAAAACAACTTTCTCTTTCCAGTCAGATTGTTGGGATGTGACCCCCAAGCCAGCGATAATCTCAGGACTGGCGAGAAGGGCTAACTGCAGTGGGACGATGACACAGAATCCAATAAGGACAGCAACTACAAGAACAGCAAAACGTCGCGTCTCTTTATTCATATGAAAATGAGCTCAGTCTTCGTTGGCGTCTGAATTAATTAAAGCAGCCGCTATCGCGCCGACCAGCAAAATGGCGCCAACTACAATAAATATTAATATAGGTGGCCGCTTCGATTGGCCAAGTTGTTGAGTTGTTGGTTCTATTGCTAGGCACAGCTTGATAGCAGGTCTCTCGGCAGATCCCGATGATATTGCTTGCAAGCTGTTGACAAACAGCCTGAGGTTTTGGGTGGTATGGCCAGAAGGATTTGAGACACTACTGTCCCAATCAGACCACAAAGCCGAATTAAGTGCTTGATTGCTGACTTGAACGGCGATCGGATCTGTCGAAGATAAGAGCTTGGGATTACTTTTTAGACCAACTACAAGTCGACCATCATATATAGATGAAGAGATCAGGCGATATCCGCTTGTCTCAGGGAATAGTCTGATCTCAGAAAGCGGTATCGAAGAGGTAGGCAGACGATTGCTGGCTAAAGATTTAAGTTGAATATCAAATGGTCTACCAAGGCATGCTGACTCTACAGACCCTAAGAGCCATTGCGATGGAATCGAGGGCACCTTGCGATCAAACGCGCTAGTTTCACTAAGACAATCCTTATTAATCTGTACACCCCAAGTTGCACTACTATCGAGAGAAATAGTTTCTTCGCTATGACCTGATGAAGTAAAAACAGAAGCTTGTAGTGCTTTGCTAACCCCCATCGGCATATTTTCAAATGCTTCAGAGAAAGCGTCAACAGCGGAGGATGGGCCGCTGAGCAAAACATAAAAAGGACGGCCCTTACTCTCTAATGGTAGTGTCTTTGTTGAATAAGGAAAAGGCCGAAAAGCGCCCGATTGAGCAGGATAGATAGTTCCGTTAAATTGGCTTCTTACGCCCAAAAGGACTATTTTGTAATTAGGATAGCTTTTGATAAGCTGGGAATAGCGCTTTGCCAGTGTGCTTATTGCACCCGAGTCGGGCTCAAGGTCTGTCAAAAGAACATCCAATCGATCCTGTGGTGCCGCAATCGGAATCTCCAGCAGTTGCCCCAAGGTGCTGGTTACGCATGGATACTTAGAATCGGTAGCTGTACAGAAGAACTCTTGCGTTCGAGCATCCAGAAATTGAGTCTCGGAGATCTTTTGGGGTTTATTAATTGACAAATTAGAACCTAATCTCCAAAAACTAGTTTGACCGGTGAGCCCCTGTGCAGCAACTAATGCACTTACTGTATCTATTGCTTGTGCAAAGCGCGTACCATGATCAGTTACATATCCATGCATTGAGCCACTGCCATCAACCCCAATATTAATTTTTATAGGACGAGAATTATTGGACCAGACTTCTGTCGAACGACTCTTTGGCTCGTCAATACAGCTTAATCTACTAAGGCTTGAACTACAGGCTGAAAGAAGTGCTACAACTGCCAAAGCTGGAAGTGGCTTCATCAGCGACTGAACAGGTCTGGAGCACAGTTTGGAGTGCAGGCTAGGGCTGAGTTTCATGCGAGATAGTTGCTGCAATGAAAGAATAGTAACAAGACCAGGAAGTGATCAGATCATTTCTAAGTGAACGAACAAGTCATTCAATATCGAGTGGCTCCCACTTTCCATCTAGCAGACTAACCATGCGACTGGCTTCATCATAGCTTTTTGCCATGACCCAGGTTTGCTGACTATCGTCTATTAGGCACATCTGCGAAGGGAGCTTAGCGTCTGGTGTTGATCGCCGAAAGTCGACATTGCCTTGCCCATGCATTAATTTAAATGGTGATGTTCCGACATACACACTCATGTTATTTGCAGGGGAAACCGCGGCTGGAATGCTGATGTCAACTATGCAGTCTACAATTACCATGCCCTGCTTCGTTGAATCATGATAAAGAGCGTAAGCCTGCGGCTTACAGGTACTAAAGAATATATTAATTGGGTTTCCATATAATTCCTCCAAGGTCCGTTGATGATCAGCCTTGGTAGCATAACCCTGGGTATCAGTATTGGTAATAAGTTGATTTAGCTTTGTTTGTATATCTTCATAACTTGATTGGATGGAGGCAAGCTGTGAATGCCAACCTAAACAAAGTGGATTCTTATCGGATCTGATCTTACCTTTCATCTTGAGCGCCCAGCGCTTATGGCGAGTTATCTGATAGAGGTATGCTGGAGATTCAAGCCAGCAGAAGGTTGCTTCCTCTGATGCATCATGACCTACACCTTCATAAAGAAGAGAGAGGCTTTCAAGACTTTGTGATTGAGAGAGGATCGTTGGCTTGGGTAGAAGTATGAATTCTTGGAAAGCAAGTTCGATTACCCAGTAGTTGCCATTAGGTTTGCGTTCAAGAATAATGGCATTTTCAATCGCCTTGGGAGAAGCCGACTTACTACAGTATTGAAGGACTTGTGGTGTCTCAGAGTAAATATCAATGATTTTGCGAATAGGAATGTCAAGATGCTGCGTGCGGTCTAGCTGGAGTTCGGAGTCTTGGATCCATTTTGCATAACTTATGTTTCGGGCGCTCTCAATTGTATCTAAACGGTTAAATATTTCGCCGTTGCACTCTTCTATCGCAGAGAGGCGTTTCTGGACACTCTGTAGCATATTCGAAAGTTTTGATAATTCTGTCCATCGTTCGACCATGCCTTCGTTGTTGTAATTCATGACTCGTCTTCTTCGTCAGATACGAGTTTAAATGTAAGGCCTACTAGTAATGCTAATCCGGGAATTAAAAAAAGCAAGACCAATGGAAAGGGGCGGGCGCCCTCCTGCTGCTCTTGAGATTCCGTCCCGGTACCGGATGATGGTGGAGCGGGAACAGATGGGATAACATCTTTCTGACCCTTGTCCGGTTGTGATTCCAACGAGTTATGAGACTCATGATCTTCCGAGATATCATATCCCAGGAAATTGATCACTCGTTCTCCGGATAGGCCGAATCCCAATCCTTCAACATGCTCTTCTACGACTTTGTACGTTGCTACCCCGACAACACATCCCGACTTGTCTAGAATTGGGCCACCAGAATTTCCAGGGTTTATTGGCGTGTCAAATTGCAGAATAGCGCCACTTTGATAAATATTACTGAGAACTCCTGAAGTCAGGCTAAAGTCAAGGGTCTGACCTCCTGCTCCGGGCGAGCCTATCGCTACCAATTGGGCTCCAATATTGGGTGGACTTTTCTTAATCATCAATATTGGCTTTGAATAGTTCTTTATCTCAATTAATGCCAAGTCGTTGACATCTGTTGAGCCTTTTCCATCTTTCAGTAGAACTGCTTGATGAGTAGTCCCGTCAATCCATTTAACTGAAGCAATATTGTGTCCATCAAGAACATGCGAGTTTGTGATTAGCTGTGTATTTCCATCTCTGTTTCCAATAGCAAAGCCACTACCTGATCCAGCACCTTCGACAACGATTAGGGCGACTGACTGTTTAGCCCGTTCAAAGATTTCTTCCGGTGTCAAGTTGCCACTGCTGCATGACTGCCGTTGCGGCCTTGATTCTGCGAGAAGGCGTGGAGATTCACTCAGCAAAAGCCTAGACTCAGAAGCAAAAGCAATTGTACAAAATCCAGAATAAAAAGCACCTAACGCTAGAAATGAGGATTTCCGGATTCGAAGAATAATTGACTTGGTGGCCCATCTCGAAAAATGAGTCATGCTTATTTCCATGGATTAGATTGTCTGAATTTCATTCGGGCTATTCCTCTTGATTGTTTTGGAGGCATTCATGCTTTGATCTTGCTCCCAGTTGATTGCAAGCTGGATGACGGAAATACTGTGATAATAGAGCGGTAATCTTCATCGGTCAAGCTACCTGCCACCTGGTGCACAAAATAAATCTGAGTTTAGCTCGGCTCCATATCTTACGGTAACGTCTCATGAGACTAATGTGGCCTCGGTCGACATAGGGGTGACCTGTGTCTTGGGGCTCTCATGGTGACGAGTTCTAATCGGCCCAGCCAATCCATCTAAAGGCGTTAAGTCGGAATTTTCTCGAGCACATGTACAGATTCCTTTAAGAAGAGTAGCAAAATATGCACCCGGCTTGGTGCCCCTTGTTGCATCAGGCAAGTTTTCCTAGCGTGTCCCCGACCCATTAAGCAGGCACAGATGGAAGGCCAAACATACGGCAGAGTCAAGAATGCCAGGGTACAGGCGACGGCGCATCAATCGAAGGATCTGATGAATTAGGCACTCCATTACCTCAGCCGCTGTTCCACGGTCACATCCTGCAGGTGGAAGTGGACGCTCCATGGCGCAGCCGGCCTGCGTCCCGCCAGTAGGTGTAAATCCCTGGGGACCTCAACCCCGGCGTAGCCGCAGGGTTGATTCAAAGTCTGGTCACGGGTTGAGCTCTGGTTGTCGTCGCGCCATCGCCAGCAGTGCCTTGATGTCATGCATCACCGCTTGCAGGCCCTCGCGGATCGAGTCGAAACCGGCCAGGCGCAGCAGATTGAGACCAGCGGTGCGCAGGGCCGCCATGACGCCGGCACCGTTGCCGCGGTAGCGGTGATCGTCTTCCCGCAGCTGGGTGTCGCGGATCCAGTGCCAGCTCTCCAGACTCCAGCGCTCTCTCACCAGGCGCAGCAACGCTTCTGGGGTGGTGCGCAGGCTTGTGATGAACCGGTGCGTGGCCTTGAACGGCTTGCCATCGCGGATCCCGGTGGCGATCACCTCGGCGATCCAGCTGGTGCCATGCCAATTGGCCTTGATGTGCACCGGCGCTTCTTTCGCCCTCAGATTCCAGGTGATGTCACGGCCATGGCCGATCTCGTGATTGGTTGCGACGAAAGGGATGTGGCACTTTCCAAGCAGCTGATCGGCGATCTGCCGGTAGAGCGTCTTCTGGTTGGCCTTAACCGTCAGGAGGAAGTCGGCCCCCTGCTCTGTGAGCTGCCGAAAAACGCTTGCTGCGTGTTCGGCGACGATTAGGTAGGCGCCCGCCTAAGTAGTTGACACCGGGCACGCAGGCAAATGCCGATCACACCGCAGGCCCTCACCAGGCCAGCGCCCGCAGCATTGGCCTCGCCAATCAGCTCGATCACCTTCCGCCGGTGCAAGGCACTGGTCAGCCTTCCTCGTCCTCCGAACAGAAGGCATCCCACTTTTTTTGCAGCACCAGCAAAGCCGCCATTTCCGCCATGGCCTTCTCCTTGCGCTGCAACTCCTTTCTGAGGGCTTTGATCTCCCGCTGGTCCTGGGCGCGGAGCTTCTCAAGCTCCTTCTGCTCGGCCATCGTCAGCACAGGCTTGGCGTTGGCATCCTGGGCCGCCTGCCGCCAGCGCTCCACCTGCTCCGGGAACAGGCCCCGCTCGCGGCAGTAGGCGCTGAGCTCGGTGGCGTTGAGGCCAGAGCTCTCCAGTACAACCGTGAACTTGTCGGCAGCGCTCCAGCCCTCTGGTTCCTTCTCGGATGACGGCACCACCTCTCCCTGCAACCGCCAGGCCTTCCTCCATTTGTAGAGGGTCATCACGTGGATGCCCAGCTCCTCTGAAATCCGCGCCACGCTCTGCCTGTGGGGCGGGTGCATACGTCTCCTCACATCAGCCTTGACGGCCTCGCTGTAACGGCGCATTAGTCATGTCCTCAAGCCCCCGGATGTACTGATCAGAGGGGTGACAACTTTCCTGAAACCGGGGGAGGAGGCTGAGCCAGTCACCGGCTGGTTGGCCCCAGCACGGCCCAAGAAGTTGCTTTGGCCGCTGAACTCAAGCTCTGGCCGCCAGCTGAGCAGGGCTTCGGCCCGCAACCAGCTGTTGAAGCGATATCCCGCCGCTGCATCGATCACTGCTGCCGGCTCGAAGCTGCCTGAAGCTCCAAGGGGTTGGCCTTTATTGCCAGTGCCGCACCCAAACAGGGCAGGTGGCTGCGGGCTGGCACAGTTGTTGTCACGGAAACCGTTTGCCTTTGGCCAATCGCTGCCTGCCCCCAGGCGCACATAGGGGCCGGAAGCCAGCGGTGGGTTGGCGAGATTTACGTCAATATCAGGCATTCCAGGCACTCGGATCGGGCAGAGCTTGCCAGGCGTCAATTTCCAAGGCGTAGGCCGCATGACGCTGGATCGCGTCATCCATGAACAGGGCTGCCCGGATCGGAATGTCTGGGCCCGTGAAGGAATGCATGGCTATGCCGGCAGTGATGGTCCGTAGAGCTGCTAATTGCAGGTCGTACCTGGCCTCTTCAAGCGAGTAATCACAAACTCCAAGCTTGAGTAGTTCCTGGTGCCAAGCCAGTAGCAGGTCTTCATGACGTCCAAGCCGCTGAGCCTGGGGCGTGCTGCCGCCAATCAAAAAGGCGATATCAATAGCGGCTGAACTACGGCTGGCCCAGGACCAATCAATTATTACCGACTCCGGATCTTCCAGCGTATGGCCGAATAGCAAATTGTCGGCGCGCAGATCACCATGGACGAGGGTCCATGGCCTGTCATTGAGAGCCTGATCAATATCTGCACTTTGCTCCAGTACCGCGCGATATAACCGGCAAACATCCGTGCCGAAGCGCACGCCATAAGTGGCAAAGAAATCATCAACGATTTCGGCTTTGGGGTCTGCAAACCAGAAGCCATGGTTTGGCAACCAGCTGTGCTGGTTCAAGGAAGGATCAAGCCAGAATTCGGCGTGGATAGCGGCCATGCGTTGAATCGTGGCCAACGTTTCCTGGTAGCTGAGTCCGATTACTTGATCACCAGAACGTAAGTGGGTCAGATCCTCGATCAGCAACCAATATGGCTCAGAGGAATTGGTTGCAAAGACTGAGGGTTTGTGATTTTCTAATCTTGGAGTGCAGTGAGTGTAAACACCCACCTCACGACCAAAGGCATTGTTCAGCCGGCTGAACTCATTGAAGGGTACCTCGAAATTTACGAGATTTGCCAGCTCTGATCACCATAAAAAAATGCCTTTCGGCATCGTCGCAGCAGATCATAAGTGCTCAAGCAATGCAATATTGTCGGCAAATTGATTCGTACTGGA
>NZ_JAGQAY010000040.1:0-14408 GCF_024345355.1 Cyanobium sp. WKJ7-Wakatipu | reverse complement strand
TGCAGCAGCTACTGCCACCCCCGTGGCACTGACCGCACCTGCAATCGGTTGATAGTCAACAGCCCAGCTACTGCTGGGTAATAACGGAATCCCAAAAGCTCCCTTGCATAAGGGGGCTTTTTTGTTGGCTGGGGGACCTCAGCTCCTTCAGTTCTGGCCAGATCGCTGTGGTCCCACCATGGTGTCGCGCGGTTTAGCTGTGTTGCCGCCCAGCAGCAGATCACCCCTGGCGCCGGCAGCACGTTTCTCCTTTAGATGCCTGCACTGACTGGAGCGGGCCTGCCGCCGCAGCTCTGCCAAGTGCTGAGCAGTCCGTTGAGCTCGGCATGGAGGGATTTCAAATCGGCAATCCGCTGCTCGATCTCGCCGGCCTTGCCGCGGATCGTGGCCTGCAGGTTGTCGCAGGTGCACATCCCCGATCGGCGGGCCTCCAATACGGCTTTGATTGTGGGCAGAGGGAGCTCGAGCCCCCGCAGGGTGCGGATCAGGGCCAGTTCTCCATACACCGACGCATCAAAAAGCCGGTAGTGCCCCTCACTGCGGCCTGATGGTCGCAGCAGTCCCTGATCGCAATAGAAGCGAATCGTTTTCACGGAAACGCCCGAATGGGCAGCTACCGCACCGATCTTCTGGAGCTCCTGGGCCGTCAATTCCTCCCGCTGTCGCGCAGCCACTTGACTCTCCACCAAGAGGAGACCCCATCGTAGGAACACAGCCAACTTCCTACCCATGCGTTCCCTCTCTGCATCGCTATTGCTTGCTGGGATCTGGACCGCCCCGGCCCTGGCCCAGGGAGATCCCCACCAGCACCATCACCAGCATCAGGCGGCCCCTGCTGCGGAGTCTCCCAGCCAGGCTCACGCCAGCCATAGCCATGACGTCGGCCCAGCCGGAACCACCTACGACCTGCGCTGGCTCGACGCGATGGTGCAGCACCACACCGGTGCGCTGCGGATGAGTGAGTTTGTGTTCAACATCGGCCACCCCGGGGTGGGCGCCCTAGCCAACGGCATCTGGCTCGAGCAGGCCCGCGAGATCAAGGCGATGGCCCAGTGGCGCAAGGCCTGGTATCCAGAGGCGCCGGTCTATCCCGTGGCCCTCAGGCCGGGCGGTGATCCCAACTCCATGAGCAGCCTGGAGCGCATGGGCGCTGCCCAGATCCAGGCGATGCAGATGATGGGCTCCACCCCCACCAAAGCCAACCGGTTGGGGTGGTTTCTCGAGGGGATGATCGCCCACCACGGCGGTGCCCTGCAGATGGCCCACGACGCCCTCGACAAGAGCGGCAATACCACTGTGCGCCGGCTTGCAAGAGAGATCATAGTGGCCCAGCGCGCTGAAATCATCGAGCTGCGCCGCATGCTGCGCCTGGAGGGATTGATCAAGCCGGAGTACAGCCAATACGACGCACTCTTTCGCTTCTAACTCTTTTAATCTGACTCTTTTGATCTGATCGATTCACCTCTGATGGATCTCTTCTCCATGACTAGCCGCATGGCCCTGATCGCCTTGGCCCTGGCGGCATTACCACTTGCCAGCCGCGCCCACCCCAAGGGCCTTCATGACACTCAGCAGCAGGCCGAGCAAAGGGCCAAGGAGCTCGGCTGCACAGGCACTCACCAGAACAGCGGTAAGTGGATGCCCTGCAGCAATGAGGCAACCCTGCACCAGCACCTGCGTCACAACTAAACCGCCATGCCTATTTTGCCTAAAACTCGCTGGCGTCAGCTGCACCGCTGGGTAGTGCCAATTGCAGCAGCGCCGCTGTTGATCACCGCCGCGACCGGCTCGCTCTACAGCCTGCTGCTCGAGCAGGGAATCGATGCCTTCTGGCTGCTCAAGATTCACTCCGGTCGCTTTGGCCCGCTGAATCTGCAGCCCTATTACTCAGGGCTGCTGGGGCTGTTCACGCTGGTGGTCATTGGTTCCGGCTTGGCCCTGCTGATTTCCGGCCGCAGGGCTAGGGCCTGAGCGCTTGGAATCCACACGGACAACTTCGAGCTGATCAACCTTCAGCCCTATTACTCCGCGATCAGTGCAATCCACTTGCTACATAACTGAGCTCAAAGGAGAAATATCAAGAACCAGAATACGAAAATCACGGGATATGGCTCTCTATCTAACTGAACATCACTAGCTTTAAGAGATAGCTCCGCGCCAACGCCAGGCCTCTGATGTCACGCACACAATGAGCGCCCCCTCCCCAGCCTGCTGCCCTGCCGAGGGCCCAGCCGTATCAGCAGACGGCATGGAGCGGGAGCTGGCCCGGGAGCGCACCCTGCTGCGCCGCAAGGTCAGCGTTGCTGCCGTCCTCACCGTGCTGGTGATGGTCTCCAGCCTGCCCCACATGTTGGGCAATGGGCACCATTCCTTCCTGCCTTTCTGGTTCACAAGCCCCTGGACCCAGCTGATCCTCACCACACCGGTGTTGTTCTGGTGCGGGCGTGACTTCTTCACCGGCGCGGTCTCGGCTTTTCGGCAGCACTTCGCCGACATGAACACCCTGGTGGCGGCCGGCACCGGCATCGCTTACCTCACCTCGCTGTTCACCACCCTGTTCCCCCAGGTGCTGATCGCTGAAGGCCTGCCCGCCGACGTCTACTACGAAACCGTGGCGGTGATCCTGACCCTGGTGCTGCTGGGCCGGCTGCTAGAGGCCAGGGCCCGCGGCCAAACCTCAGAAGCGATCCGGCGGCTGCTGCAGCTGCAGCCCCCCAGCGCCCGGGTGCTGCGGGATGGCCAACCGGTTGAAATTCCGGTGTCGATGGTGGTGGTCGGTGACCTGGTGCAGGTGCGTCCCGGCGAAAAGATCCCGGTGGATGGGGAGGTGAGCGAAGGCAGTTCCTGGGTGGAGGAGTCGATGCTCACCGGTGAACCCACCCCCGTGGCCAAAGCTGCCGGCGATGCCGTGATCGGCGCCTCGATGAACCGCAGCGGCAGTTTCACCTTCCGCGTCAGACGGGTGGGGGCAAACACGGTGCTGGCCCAGATCGTGGAGCTGGTGCGTCAGGCCCAGAGCTCCCGCACCCAGGTGCAGCGCCTGGCGGACCAGGTGGTGGGCTGGTTCGTGCCCGTGGTGATCGCCCTGGCTATTGCCGCCTTCGTGGTCTGGTTCCTGATCAGCGGCAATCCCGTGCTTGCGATGCTGTTTCTGGTGAGCGTGCTGGTGATCGCCTGCCCTTGTGCCCTGGGCCTGGCCACGCCTACTTCAATCATGGTGGCCTCGGGCAAAGGGGCGGAGAACGGGCTGATCTTCCGCAGCGCCGAAGCCCTGGAAACGGCCGGCAAGCTGCGCACCATCGTGCTCGACAAGACCGGCACCCTCACCCGCGGCCAGCCGGAGGTGACCGATTTCGAGCGGCTGGCCGGTGGCGTGCTGCCGGCCGACACCCTGCTGGCCCTCACGGCAGCGCTTGAATCCCGCTCGGAGCATCCCCTGGCCGAAGCGATCACGACCTATGCCCGCAGCCAGTTGAAGGGCCGTGAACTCCCCGCGGTGGATGGCTTCGAGGCCGTGGCCGGGCGCGGCGTGCAGGGGGTTGTCGCCGGCCAGCAGGTGCGGGTCGGCACCCCCCGCTGGTTCGGGGAACTGGGCATCGACACCGCCGCCATCCAGCCCCTGGTGGAGCGTCTTGAAGCCGCGGCTTGCAGTGTCGCGGCCGTGGTTGTGGACGGGCGGATCGAGGCCTGCTTCGGCGTGGCCGATCCCCTCAAATCCAGTTCAGCAGCCGCCGTGGCCGCCCTGCGGCGTCTGGGTCTGCAGGTGGTGATGCTCAGCGGCGACGCCAAGCGCACGGCCGAAGTGGTGGCCGCCCAAGTGGGGATCGAGCGGGTGATCGCCGAAGTGCGCCCCGCCGACAAGGCCTCGGTGATTCGCAAGCTGCAGGAGCGGGGTGAGGGCCCGGTGGCGATGGTGGGCGACGGCATCAACGACGCCCCAGCCCTGGCCCAGGCCGATGTGGGCATCGCCATGGGCACCGGCACCGATGTGGCGATCGCCGCCAGCGACATCACCCTGATCTCCGGCAACCTGGCCGGCGTGCCGGCAGCGATCGAGCTCAGCCGCGCCGCGATGGCCAACATCCGCCAGAACCTGTTCTTCGCCTTCGCTTACAACGTGGCCGGCATCCCGATCGCCGCTGGCCTGCTGTTTCCGCTCACCGGCTGGTTGCTGAGCCCGATGATCGCCGGCGCCGCCATGGCCTTCAGCTCCGTGTCGGTGGTGAGCAATGCCCTGAGGCTGCGGAACTTCCGCCCTGCGCGCCTACCTCTTCCAACCACCTGATGCTGATCCTTGCTGCCGCAGCGCCCCTCTGGCGCACCATCGATCAACCCGTGGCCCTCAAAGGGCTGGTGGCCATGGTTGGCTTGCTTCTCATCGCCTGGCAGCTCTGGTGGTTCCTGGGTCGCCAAGGCGGTGGCGTGGCGGCCCGCCAGAGCGAGGCAGGCTTGCAGGAGATCACAATCCTTGTGGATGGCGGCTATGCACCCTCAAGAATCAAGGTGAAGGCCGGCCAGCCGATGCGGCTTGCCTTTCATCGAGTCGATCCGAGCAGCTGCTTGGCCCAGGTGATCTTCCCCGATTTCCACAAAAGCCTCGATCTGCCCCTTGATGCCACCACCAGCCTGGAGTTGCCCCCCACAAAAGCCGGCGTCTATCCCTTCCACTGCGGCATGAACATGGTGCGAGGAGTGCTGGAAGTGGAGTGAGGGATGAGGGTGTCCCAGGTAGCTGGCTAAAAATAGATACGAGCCAATTTGCGCTCACAGGCTGCCAACGCTGAAGAGCAACAGCCCTCGACAGATGGCCTGGGCATGCAAAGCGAGCTTGGATGTTCCGCGGCACGAGGTTCGCGGCACCAGGGTCCCGGTGCGTAGCTGGAGTAGGTCGGCTTTGTGCTGGAGCATGGCTCCCGCATTACGCCAGCGGCCCTATCTCGATGAGGCGGTGCTGCTCAAGACCCGCAGCCGCAAGCTCTGCATGACCTGTCACTGGGTTAGGCACCACGCGGGAGTGAACTGCATTCCTGCCAACTGCACCAGGGGCTGATCGTTCATGGCGAGCACCTGGGGAGCCGCTGCCCAGACTGCTTTGCGTTGACCTGTGCGTTGATATTGATCGTGCCCCCATTGCCCAAGCCCGTGACCACTGGATCCGTCAGCCCTGTGGGCCTCGCTGAGGCCTCGCGCTTCTGGTTCCAGCTGGGCTGGGTGAGCTTCGGCGGGCCGGCCGGACAGATCGCCCTGCTGCATCGCGAGCTGGTGGACCGGCGCCGCTGGCTCTCGGAACGGCGCTACCTGCACGCCCTCAACTACTGCATGCTGCTGCCGGGGCCAGAGGCCATGCAGCTGGCCACCTATCTGGGCTGGTTGATGCACGGAGTTCCCGGTGGCCTGATCGCCGGGGGGCTGTTCGTGATCCCCTCGGTGTTCGTGCTCACGGCCCTGGCCAGCATCTATGCGCTCTGGGGGCAGCTACCGCTGCTGGCCTCGGTGTTCGCCGTGCTCAAACCGGCGGTGCTGGCCATCGTGCTGATGGCCGCCTGGCGCATTGGCCGCCGCACCTTGCACACGCCCCTGCTGGTGGCCCTGGCGGTTGCCGGTTTCCTGGCGCTGGCGGCGTTCAAGCTTCCCTATCCCGTGGTGGTAATCAGCGCTGGCCTGATCGGCCTCGGCGCCGCCCGCTGGCGGCCCAACCTGCTGGTGGCGAGCAAGCCCCACGGGGCCGGATCGAGCGACTCCAAGCAGGATCGGCCTGGCGCTCTTCACGACGATGACTCCGCCTCGCCCGACCATGCGCGCTTTTCAAAGCGGCGGTTGGCAGTGACGCTCTTGATCTGGGCCCTGGCCCTGCTACTGCCCCTTGCAGCCCTGGCGATTGCCGGCGGCTGGAGCGGCACCCTGGCGCTGATGGCGCGCTTCTTCACACGGGTGGCACTGCTCAGTTTCGGCGGTGCCTATGCCGTGCTGCCCTACGTGGCACAAGGGGCGGTGGAGCAGTTCAACTGGCTATCGGCTCCGCAGATGCTCGACGGCCTCGCTCTTGGGGAGACCACCCCAGGGCCACTGATCATGGTGGTGGCCTTCGTGGGCTTCATGGGCGGCTGGAATCAATCGATCGCAGCTGGCCTGAGCCCTTGGCCCCTGGCCCTGGCGGCGGTGCTGGTGACGGTGTGGTTCACCTTCCTGCCCTCCTTCGGTTTCATCCTGGCCGGGGCACCTCTGGTGGAAGCCACGCGCGGCGACCTGCGCTTCGGGGCGCCGCTGAGCGCCATCACCGCCGTCGTGGTGGGCGTGATCGCCAGCCTGGCGCTTTTTTTCGCCGGGCCGGTGCTCTGGTCCGGCGGCATTTTCAACCCTTGGGCGGCAGTGGTGGTGGCGTTGGCTTTATTTGCGCAGCTGCAGCTGCGCTGGAGCGTGCTGCAGGTGATCGGTGCAGCGGCGGCCAGCGGTGCAGTGCTGGCAGGGGTGGCAGCGCTATCAAGTTGATCGACAGGAGAAACAACAAAGCCCGGAGCGTTGGCCCCGGGCATTTGCCTGCTCAGCCGAAAGCTGAACCAGCCCAGCGGACAGCCTTCAGCCGGCGGCGTGCGGAGTAGGGGTGGGGGTGCCAAAGGACTTGGCAGGCCAGGGGGGCACCGTGCTCCCGTTGCCGTTGCGCATTGCGTGGTAGCCGGGAGAGAGGATCTCAACGCCAGCGCCGGCGAATTGATCCTGGATGGCCCCCAGCAAATCTGAGAGGGTGCTGCGGTAGGTGTCCACATCCACCACATAGGCGCTGAGCTCGTAGCTGATGTGGAAGTCGTTAAGTGAGGTCTGGAGCACGAACGGAGGGAGCTCCTGGCTGATGCCTGCGGTGGCGCCAGCCGCATCCAGCATCAGCCGGTGAACCTGGCGCCAGGGCACGTCGTAGCCGATGGTGACGGTGGTGGCGATCACCACGGGCTGGGCGATCTCGCGACGGGCCAGGCTGTAATTGATGATTGAGGCCCCCAGCACGGTGGCGTTGGGGATGCTCACCACCTCGTTGCGGGGGGTGCGCAGGCGGGTCACAAGCAGGGCGGAGTCGTGAACGATGCCGACGGTGCCGTTGATGCTGACCCGGTCGCCCTCCTGGTAGGCCCGGGTGTAGGTGAGCATCAACCCCCCGATCAGGTTGGCGGCCACCGCACTGGAGCCCAGGGCCGCCAAAACGCCCACGAACAGGCCGGCCCCCTGAAAGGCCTTGCTGTTGGCCCCTGGGATGTAGGGGTAGGCGGCCACCACACCGAGTAGCAGGATGCCGATCCCCACCAGCCGGGCTGTGGGCCGGGACCATTCCGGGTAAAACCAGCTCAGGCGAAGGTTCCCTTTCTCCACCGCCCGGAACCAGGCGTTGCTCGCCCGCATCAGCAGCACGGCCAGACCCAGGATCACCGCCACGGAGATCAGGTCAGGGATGGCCCTCGAAACGGCCAGGGCACCGCTCACCACGAGGCCAGTGATCTGGCGCCGCAGGGTTTCGGAGAGGGCCTGAGTGGGGGGAAACAGCCCCAGGAAAAGGGGAATGGAGAGGTAGCTGACCAGCAGGAGCACGGCCCCGTGCACGATCCGGCGCAGGGGATCGAGGAGGCTGCGCTCCTGATCGGCGGTGAGCCACTGGTTCCCCCCCACCTGCAGCCCCCGGATCCGGCGGTTGGCGGGGTCGTTGATCCAGCGCTCCAGGAGCCGGTTGAGGGCGATCTGACCTCGCAGCCACAGGATGTAGAAACCCAAGGCGAGCAGGGCCAGCGCGCTCCCCCGCAACCAGTCCGAACGGCGGTGGGTTTGGCGGTGGCGCACGATCGCCGCGCGGATCTGCTCCAGGTAGCGCTGGGCCAGATGCTGGCGGCTGAGCTGAAAGCGGGCCGCGTTGCGGTCATCCACTGAAAGGCGGGGCTCAAATATTTCTCCCCGCAACACGCCGATGGTGGTGTACGGCGGGTCCTCTTGCAGGATGATCTGCTCAGGCTGGATCGAATAGTTGGCGGCCAGCTCGGCCAGCCGCTGGCTAGCCACCCTCGCCAACTGCGCTGGCGTCTGGGCGCCGGCGGCGACACGGATTTCAAGCACCCGGCGGCCATCCAGTTTGATGAAGGCCGGGCTGGGAGCGTCAGCAGCTCGGGTCAGGGGGGCCGCTACCAGCAACTGCGTCGCCAGCAGGGCGACCAGCAGGGGCAAAAGGAAGCGCGCCCATCTGGGGCGTGGGCGAAGGCCAAAGGGCTCTAAATGACCCACGATGCTTCTACTTGAACGTCAACGGACCCTATCTTCTCCTTCCTGATTGAGTTCCGGTCACTTTGGGCCTCGAGCTGGCAAGGCTGCGCCATCTTCCTGGCTGCTCACCTGCCACCGGTCCAGTAAGAACGAATTGAAGCGATGGCCTGCCAGAGCAGCGAAAGGCTCAATGCAAATTCATTTCAGCAACCAATGCGAATGAAGGAACGGCTATGCAAAGGGGAATTTAACAGTGCAGTCCCTAGAGTGCAAAATAAATCCTCCATGGCGACCCCTTCAATCCCAAGGATTCAGAGGCTGTTTCAACAGCTCTACGTCTTCGGTGACAACCTGAAGTCCCATGGCGATATCGGCACCTATCTCCAGAAGACGGTCCTAGCGGCCAAGTCTCAGTCACGCTCAGCTGGGAAGAAGGAGCAGACTTCACCTCGCATCAGGCCAACGATGCCTCCAACCGCTGGCGAGACACGGTCACCGATTTCGACGGCCGGCAGGGCCTTCAGCGATGCAGCGGCTGAACTGCGGTTTGCCAGTGGGCGTTTGCAGGGCTCAGGGTCGGCTACCCGAGCAAATGACTATGAGCAACAGTTCATCGCTGCCAGTACACTCACTGACGCTAATTACTGAACAGTGTCCACAAAATCGGGAGGAGCCCAAACCTAGAATTACGCTAAAATACACAGGCAATGGGACAAGCACAGCTAAGCTGATGGTAATCCAGATGGACATGCGACACACCAAGCCCGGGCAATGAACCACTCCACTCCTGGCTCAATCAAACTTGACGAGAAGCTCAGACTTGCAGACAAACTTGTAAAGCAGGGGAAAGCCAGGCAGGCTGAACTAGTGCTGCGCAAGCTAGCGAGACGTGCCGGCTCAAGTCACATCTTATTCTGCAAGCTCGGCGCCACCTGCTGGATGCAAAACAGGCTTGATGACGCCATTGACAACTTCAAGATGGCTTTAGCCATAAATCCTGAAGTGCCAGATGCCCACTGGCACCTAGGCTCCATCTACCAACAGCAGGGCGAACTCGGGTTGGCGATCGAATGCTTCCAAGAAGCACTAAGATTCGATCCTTCAAATCCCACCAGGCACTTTGAATACGGGAATCTGCAGAAAGCAATGGGCAGAACAGGCCCCGCAATATCTGCCTACAATAGGGCCATCGAACTTAAGCCGAATTACGCCGAAGCATACAACAATCTTGGCAACATCCTTGCTCAACAAGCACTATTCGAAGATGCAATAAGTGCCTACAAGAAGGCTTGGGAGATGAATCGCGAACTGCCCGGCGTCCTCACCAACCTTGGGAGCTCCTTGCATCGAATTGGCGAATACGATCAGGCAGTAGAAGCCTATTTGGCAGAGATTAAGCGCGATCGATCAGCCTGCGAGCCGTATTTTTGCCTTGGAAACACCCTTAGACAGAAAGGCAATATCGAAGAGGCAATCAGCGCTTATGAAAGTGCCATAGAGGCAAACCACAACTATGCAGACGCACACAATAATCTTGCCAATACTTACGAAGCCATGGGCGATTTCTCAAAAGCAAGTCACCATTACTTGCTAGCCCTTGAGGCAGACCCTGGGCACATAATGGCCATGCGTAATCTTGCCGGTATTGCGAAGGGGAATAGCCTGATCAGCCTAAAAAGCTACATCAGTACAGCCACTAGACTAAACCCCACACTACTAAAGGACCTAGACTTTGTTGAGACCATAGCCTCGCTTGGCACAAGCTTTAGTGCGCTGATGCTAACTACAACAAGCTAGCTACCGATACCCGATTCAGATATCAGATCCAACTCGAGAGAGAGACCATTTCGAAGGGAATCTAAACAGGAGGACGAAATGTGACTGATATCTTGAAGAAGCTCGGATCGAATGGCGATGTTCCAATCTGTGAGCTGATGAAAAAAGTCAAACACAACAGCATCGGCAAGACCAAGAGGACGAAGAAGTGAGAGCAACGTAGCAACTGGCAGAGCCGTCGAAATACTTCCAATGGGAAGACAACGCACAACAATCACTTGATTGTCAACCCCAAGATTATTCCCACGACAAGATGCCTCGGAGTAGTGCTCACCTAGACATTGCAATACAAAAGGCGAGAGAACACTAGAGAGGGTAATCGGACAGGAAAAGGCTACAGTCGAATGGCAACTAAAACCATAGTGAGCCCACATTCCAAGTGGACTCTTTAACATTGAATATTTTTGCAGATGTTCCTGTGCATCGCCACGGGGCGGCGTTTCGATCCCGTTGCTAGTGTTACGGAACGGCTGCGAAAAGGCACTGTGGTTCACAAGATCCCATACCGGTGCAAGAACCTGGGATCCTTCATAGGAAACGGTGCGGGTAAAGATAAAGCGCCTATACAGCGATGATTCTGCCAATGAAGGGATCAACAGACTTCGCGAAAGTAAGCCCAAGGCAATCAGCTTATGCCTGTATTGGATGGGTAACTTGCTGAGCCCCTCAAGAAAACTCAATGCCTCTGACCGACCACCACCCGACCAACTCCAATAATTGTAATAATCATGGAGAAAATTGATGGCATTATCAGGCAAGCACAAGCTATCCATGATCGAGATGCCGCCGTTATCAAGAAATTGGAGATGAATGGTCGGCAGCAAGAGCTGCTTAGGACAAAAAATTCGAGATGGATTTGAAGAATCCAGCGAGAAAAGTCCACGGCCTCGAATGCCAACTCGAGGCTCAAGGTTCTGGACATCACCACCAAGCTCTAAAAATGCTTGTTTGATCTGCTCCCAATCCGATGACACCATCACGAACCAATCAACATCACGATCAAATAATTTCAAGCTGGTTGAGACTACCGGAGTAGCCCGTGATCTCAATCACGGCGTCTCTTGTGGAACTAAATCCAGCGATAGAATCATTTAGAGCAAGAAAAGTACGAGTGCCGAAGCTGAAGCTGGAAACACCATTTGCGACAAAGTTATCAGACGAAAGCACTTGCCGCAAGGCGACGTTAGTGAGGGCTGAAACGGATCCGAGCTGACGGACACTGCCAAGAGTGACTGCGTGAGGTGCATCAATACGGTCAAATCCAATCGCTAAGTCGGTAATCCAATCATATTGGTTAAGCAGTGAGTCACTGAGCACAGAGTAACGGAAGATATCGCTACCCCCCAGCCCGGTGAGAGTATCTCCTCCAGCTCGACCCTCCAAGATGTTGCCAGCATCATTGCCTGTGATGCTGTTGGCCATTGCATTTCCAACTCCACTAATGGGATCAGAACCAAATAGCTCAACGGCGCTGTAAGTTGCTGCGAGATTCACCACCGAAGAAGTGGAACGAAAACTATTGGCAACATTATTACTAAAGGCACTAACCAAATTACCGCTGATATCAGCAAGAGATCTTCCACCGCTCATAGGGCTGTAAGTAGTGCTGAGCGTTGAACTGGAAGCGGTTTGGCGACCTAGAGTTAGTTCAACAATACTAGCTTGAGTGCTTGCGATCTTAGCTTGCATCACAGGAACAAGGCTGCGATTCTCCAGCACCTGGAAGTTGTTGGCTACGAGACTAGCTGAGGCAAGATCCTCAGAGAACAAAAGGAGCACTTTATTACCAGAAACTGTCTGACTGAGAAGCCTTGGGGCACTGCGGTCGATCTGCAGGGAGTGGGTGAGTACATTGCTTTCTAAACCAGAAGCATTGATAGCACTAAGGTGCAGCACTGCTGTGCCATCAGCCGAAGGCAAATCCGAAGAACGAATACGAATACTCCAAGTGCCACTCGGATCGGCCTTACCAGTGAAGCTTCTGGCTCCTAAGCGAGCATTGATTTGGCTGTTAGCTTCAGACCTGCCATGGAGAGTAATGCCATATTGTGCCTCAACTAGATTAATACGATTATCCGCTTCTACAGCATCCAACGAGGGTACAGCAGGTGCAATTGTGGCCAGTTGCACATTCCTGCTGACGCTGCTCGAATAGTTACCGGCTAGATCATTAGCCAGGGCGATCAGGCTGGTGGCGCCCTGGCTTAAGAAGCCAAGCTCGCTGGAATTAAAAGAAATACTCCAGGTGCCACCACTTGTTGTTGTTGTGGTACGTGTGAGTGACGACCAGGACAAGGTGATGGAGGTGCCAGGTTCAGCCGTGCCTTCAACGATGACACCTGCCAGGGCTTCTGCGGCTGTGATTAGGTGGTCTCCAGCAATCGTTAATATTTTGGGGGTATCAGGTGCCTTCGTATCGATCAGGATGGTTTGGGTTGTGATGGATGAAGAATTACCAGCGGCATCAGTTGCCTGAACGCTGACAACAGATGCCGCAGTGTCAGCTGGCAGCTCAGTAGCACTAAAGAGGATACTCCAACTACCATCTGAGTTCACAAGGGTAGTCTTGTCAGTTCTACCCCACATAACACGAATGGTGCTGGCTTCATCTGCACTGCCTGTCGTCCCTGTTAGCAGTACACCAGCTGCTTTGGTGATTGCGTTGATGACCTGCTGCCCATTAACGGGCACACCAAGGGATTCAACCAGCGGTACTTTGGGTGCCAGCAGGTCAAACGTTGGATGGAAAGGAGGAGAAATCGTGATGTTGCCAACCTTATCGGTCACTGTGGCAATGAACGGGGCATTTTGGTCAAGACTGGCCAGCTGTTGAGCAGTGATCCACTGGCTCCAACTGCCTGAAGGCAATACAAATGGGCGAAGAAACAAATTGTCCCATGCCAGGAGAAGAGCGCTGCCCTTCTCAATTTGACCAGATATTTGGACACCAAGCCCAAACTCTTTGAAGTTAATTATGCCGTCACTGGTTATGGGCTCAAAGGTGGAAGCTTGTGGTGAGACTGTATCGATACCAACCCAGTATCGACTAACAAGGGACGTATTACCGGCTTGGTCAGTTGCTGAAAAAAGAAATGTTGAACGCGGACTATCATCTGGGATCTCGCTGGATGCCAGCTGAACCGACCAAAATCCATTGGCATTGGCAAGAGCCGTTTTGGTAGCTGTGGCCCAATTCAGTGTGACAGTAACACCGGCTTCAGCCTTTCCAATGAGTGTGATGCCGTTTTGTTTTTCGAAAGCGTTGATCTGATCATCTCCTGCCACTTGGCTAAGCCAGGGCATGGTGGGGAACATGGTGTCAACCACCACTGCACGCTCGGTCTGTAGAGAGGCGTGGCCATCGTGATCAAAAGCTGTAATTCGGATCGTTGTGTCTTGCCAATCGTCAGGAATTTCAGAGATGTCCGCTAAGAGAGGATTGCTCTGATTTGGATCAGTCGTGGTAGAAAAGAGAGTAGACCAGGTTCCATTGATAACGGATATATGCTTTGTTGTGGCACCCCAGCTGACATCCACCGTGCTGGCACCACGGGCAAGCCCTGTCAATGTGACGCCTGTGCCTTTTTCTGCTCGGTTCACACGATCATCCGCAGAAACCAACGCAATGGTGGGTTTTGCAACTTCGTCCCGGCCATTGATACCAATATTGAGATCCTGATCAATCGGATCACCCTGTCCATCGGAGACTTGCAGGCGGAAATAATCCACAAGACTCTGGCCATCAAAAAGGGTCAAGAAGCCGACGTGTTGATCATTAACAACGTATGTGAAAGAGCCGTCAGAAGCAAGCGTTAGCGTTCCATAGAGGCCCTCGATTGTGGTGGCCTGCATTGTGCTAACTTCGGTCCACTGGTTGTTGGTCTGTGAACCAGTCACATCGATCCATCGAACGGCTGTGATCAGCAACTGATCATCATCTGGGTCGAGGATCTCAGCAAACAGTGCACCGGCAGCTCCGTGGGCGTCGACAGAATGTAGAGTTATACCAAGAGGACTCGAACCTTTCTCATAGGCTTGGTCAAGAAGATTCAGCGCCCTAAGACTGACAGGTGCATCATCCACTGGGGTGACATCGATCGTGACGGTAAATGCGGCTGACGCGGCATCGGCCTGATCTCGTACCTTGAACTGAAAAGAGGAATATCCATCGCCATTGGCATTGGCAGCGGGCACAAAGGTGAGCTTGCCCAGATCAGCCTTGGCAATGGAATAGCCACTGCTTCCGATAGTGAAGCTGGAGCCGTCAAAAAGCAGTTGGCCGAGATCAGGTGCCGAGGTGATCAGAACAGATTTGAGGGAATCTCCCGAATCAACGT